>CALZIH010000320.1 GCA_945787305.1 uncultured Desulfobulbaceae bacterium
AATTGCTAAGATAAGATACTCACTCATTCAGCTCCAACCAACTTAACATAATATTTAAGGATAAACCAATCATGTTGGACTCGTAAAAAGTCGAAAACGCAAATTGCACAGCACGGAAAAACAATGAGTTATAACCTTCCCGCCGTCGGTGGCGAGGCTTTTCACGACACCGGCCATCATTGCATTGGTATGTATCAAGTACTCTCTACCCGCGAATTTTGGCCCCGGCCTTTTTTCGCAGCCGAATGGCTTTGGGTGTAATTTCAACCAACTCGTCATCATTAATATACGATATGCAATCCTCAAGGCTCATGTCAACCGGCGGCGTCAGGATAACCGCATCATCTGATCCCGAGGCCCGCATATTGGTCAGTTTCTTTCCCTTGGCCGGATTGACGATCAAATCCGCCGGACGACTGTGTTCGCCGACCATCTGCCCCTTATACAGGTCTTGCCCCGGACCGACAAACAGGCTTCCACGATCCTGAAGATTAAACAGGGCGTAGGCCACGCTGGTACAGGGCTCTTTGACTATCATCGCACCGTTAGACCGTTTGGCGATGTCACCGGCATAGGGACCCCACTCGGCAAAGACATAGTTCATAACCCCCATACCGCGGGTATCGGTCATAAACTGTGAACGATACCCGAGCAAGCCACGGGTGGGAACCTTGAATTTCATTCGGCTCATCTGGTTTTCCACCTGCATATCTTCCAGGACACCTTTCAAGTTGCCCAGTTTTTCAATCACGACCCCCTGATATTGCTCATCTACATCTATGGTCAGCTCTTCATACGGCTCCACGGTAACACCGTCTTCCTCACGCATGATGACGTGGGGCCGGGTAACCTGAAACTCATACCCTTCCCTGCGCATTTTTTCGATCAGAATGGAAAGATGCAACTCGCCGCGACCGGAAACCTGAAACCCAACCCCTTCCGTAAGCGGTTTCACCTGCAGGGCAACATCCGCCAGGGTTTCTTTGCCGAGGCGATCATCCAAATGCCTTGAAGTAACAAACTTGCCATCCTGGCCGGCAAACGGCGAATCATTAGGAATAAAATGCATGGAGATGGTTGGCGGATCGATCTCAATCAACGGCAGAGGCCGGGGATCATCGGGATCGGTAAAGGTGACGCCCACCGTCACATCATCCATTCCGGCAACGGCAATGATATCACCGGTGGAAGCACTTTCCGCCGCTACCTGCTGATCGCCTTCAAAGGTGAAAATCTTGCTAATCCGAACCGGCTGAATGGAGCCATCCCTACGGGCGACCACCACACTATCGTTAATGTTAAGTGACCCGTTCACCAGCTTGCCTATCCCGAGACGGCCAAGATAAGGTGAATAATCAATGGTGTTGATCTGCAGCTGCAGGGGTTTTTGCGGATCACCTGCCGGCGGCGGCACTCGATCGATAATCATCTTCGTTATCAATTCCATTCCCTCACCGGGAACCGGCGTTTCATCAGGATCGGCGACCATGTATCCTTCTTTGGCTGAGCCGTAGACCACGGCAAAGTCAAGGGATTCATCCGGCGCGTCAAGGCGAGCCAAAAGGTCAAAAACCTGATCCACAGCCCATTCGCACCGGGCAGCAGGCTTATCAATCTTATTGACCACCACCAGGATAGGCAGACCGGCCGCCAGGGCCTTCTTGACCACAAAAAAGGTCTGCGGCATCGGCCCTTCCTGGGCATCCACCAGCAGAACCGCGCCATCGGCCATGCGCAAAACCCGTTCCACCTGGCCGCCGAAGTCGGCATGACCGGGCGTATCGATGATATTTATACGGTAATCCTCATAAATATAAGAACCGTTTTTTGAAGCTATGGTAATGCCCCGCTCCCGCTCCAAATCCATGGAGTCCATTAACCGTTCCGCCACCTGCTGGTTATCACGAAACATACCGCTCTGCCGAAACAGCTGGTCGACCAATGTAGTCTTACCATGATCAACATGGGCGATGATGGCAACATTACGAATATTTTCCTGCTTCATATCTTTCCTAAACTCCTTTGCATCAGGAGATTCCTAAAAATGTTTAGTTGATTATCCTATCAAAAAATTGGAGACTGTACAGAAAAAAGAACAAAAAGACAAGGAGATTTGTGACAATCCCGGCGAAAGAACCCGTTTATCCGACAGATATCCGTCCATAGTGCAGCGCAGCCAGGTACAACCGCTTCACGCCCTGTACAGAGACTCTGCAAAAGAACAAGGCCATCGATCATATCTGTCATTCTGATAACAGACATCACCACTTCGGACCGGTCTCCTGACGGATGAGTTCACAGTATGGCTTGACCGTCCTTGCGCCTTGTAGCGGATACCGTTATAACCAACAGATCGTCTATTTTTTACCGTTTTTCAAGAAGGACCTTTATCCGCCCCCCAGGAGGAAAACTTGAAAACCGCAAGAGCAAAGGAGAGAATATGGAGTCGATAAATTTTTCAGTGGATCAAGAGCAGTGTATCGGCTGTGAAGCCTGTGTTGCCGATTGTCCGTATCTTATACTGGCCATGGATGAGGGGATCCCGGCAGTGGTTTCAGACCGGGAACCCATGTGTATTCGCTGCCTGCACTGTCTGACCGTTTGCCCTACAGCCGCCGTATCCATCGGCGGTTTCACCCCTGAAGACTGCTTGGAACTGACCGGTGCCTTTCCCGATGCGGATCAGATGGAGGCTTTGATACGGGGACGTCGATCGATCCGCAGCTATCAGGATGAAAATATCGAACCGGCTGTTATGGAGCGCCTTCTCCAGGTTGCCTGGCAAGCCCCCACCGGTGTTAACTCAAGGGGTGTCTTGTTTACCGTGGTCGACGACAAAAAGACTATGCACAGGTTGCGTGGAGCCGTAATGGACAGGCTGGCGGAACATGTCCGTACCGATAGCCTACCTGAACACCTCGCTTTCTTTGCCGGATTCCTCAAACTCTGGCAGGAAAAAGGAATCGACACCCTGTTTCGAGGCGCCCCCCATGTAATCATCGCGTCGGCCCCAAATGACGATCCCTGCCCTGAACAAGATTGCACCATAGCGCTTTCTTATTTTGAACTGTTTGCGCACAGCCTGGGTTTGGGTACGGTCTGGGATGGGCTGGCAAAATTGGCTTTTGTCGAGCTGGTGCCGGACCTGGTAGCAAAACTTGGTGTTCCAGCCGACCACAAACTTGGTTACATGATGGCCTTTGGCAAACCGGCAGTGGAATACCACCGGACAGTGCCGCTCCGACCTGCTGCCATCAATCGGGTTTCGTACCCGTAGTTCGGTATCCTTCCGGGTAAAGCACAGAAAAAAATTGACCGGAAGCTTTGGTGTGATTCTATTTCCTGGTTAAAGGGGCAGGTAAAGGGTGCAGAAAAAACCTAAAAGCTCAGATTACGTAACAGTAGGTATACCTCAAGCCTAGAAAAGCCTGCAAAAGGTTGAGATGTCTACAGGCAATGCCATT
>CALZIH010000321.1 GCA_945787305.1 uncultured Desulfobulbaceae bacterium
GGGCACAGCTCTTTGGCAGTATGAGGACTGGCAGTTGAATCTCATGGATGCCTGGGTATTTGCCCTGGCGCTTCCAACTCCGCAAATCTGGCACCTTCCGATCGTCGGTGAAAAAAACCGTAGTGGCGTATTCCTGAAGCCCAGTCCGCCGCGCAGTGAAATAGCCGGCCATTTTATCCATGTCGATGATGGAAAATTTCATACTCAGGGCCGTTACTGGAGCAATGCACATGATGTACGGACCACCGCCAAAAGGCTGGTGAAAAATAAAAAGAAATATAAACACCTGCTGCTGTACGCCCATGGTGGTTTGAATTCACCCAAGTCCTCAGCCCGTCGCATTGCCGCCATGAAGGAAACCTTTAAGGATAACGCGATTTATCCATATCACTTCATGTATGACACCGGCATCCTGGAAGAGCTTAAGGACGTCGTCCTCCGACGTAAACAAGAAACGGAAGACCGGGCTGGTGCAATCAGCGACTGGACAGACCGCCTGTTGGAATGGTCAACGCGTATTCCCGGTCGCGCCCTGTGGCGAGAAATGAGGTCCGGGACTGCATTGCCCTTTCTGCCCAATAACGCCGGCACGCAAGCACTAAGAATATTCCTTGATGAATTGGCCGGCAAAGGCAATAGAAAAATGACCATTCATCTGGTCGGACATAGCACGGGAGCTCTTCTGCTTGCCAGTTTGCTTGAAGTCTTTGAACTGCATGCCCCTGAATTTCGTCTGGGTAGTTGTTCCCTGTTTGCGCCTGCCTGCTCAGTGGATCTGTTTTTCAGTCATTTCTTCCCTTACCTTGTTGAAGAGAGCGATAACTTTGGTATCGACAAGATGCGGATTTTCAGCCTTACCGATGCATTGGAGCAGGATGACCAGGTCGCACAGGTCTATCGAAAATCTCTCCTCTATCTGGTTTCCAGAGCCTTTGAAGAAAAGATTCCTGAAAAAATGCTCGGTATGCAGAAATACAATAATACGCTGCTTGATGATCCGGGAATCAAACAGCTTGGCGATAAATTCAAGATTTACTACAGCAGCATTGGTAGCAACAGTAACACAACAAGTACAACCCATGGCGGCTTCGATAACGACGTGTCAACCATGAATTCGATACTTGAAACCATTCTTGGTGAAAAACCCGGCTCACCTTTCACGCCTGAACAACTTGACTATTGAGGGGGGATTCCCATGGCTGATTTCACTGAAGCGTACAACTACACATCTGCGCATGAAGGTGGATACGTCAACGATGCTGTTGATCGCGGCGGCGAAACCTATCGCGGTATATCTCGCGTACACCATCCCAGCTGGGATGGTTGGGGCAAAATAGATGCGCTGAAAAGAAAAGCGGGATTCCCCGGATTGCTTAACTCAAACAAAGCCCTGCAAGCCAGTGTGAAAAAATTTTATAAGAAAAAATACTGGGACAAGTTTCTCGGCGACGAGATTACAGACCAACAGGTCGCAATGGAACTCTACGATACAGGCGTAAACATGGGGGTTCGTCAAGCGGTTCGCTTTGCGCAAAACGGCTTAAATCTGCTTAACCGTAATCAAGCGAATTACGAGGACTTGATCGTTGATGGCTGGCTTGGTCAACAGACTCTTGATGTGCTCTCAGAGCATCTTAATAAGGAGGGTAATGCACAGGCGTTACTCAAGTTGATGAATATTCAACAGGGTGCCCGGTATGTGGTCATAATGGAAAATGACAGCACCCAGGAAAAGTATGCGCGTGGCTGGCTGAAACGCGTGCATGTTTAATAAGTGATCGTTTATTTTAGTGGTGGGATCCTATACTCTCAATATTCTATCAATTCAACCACTCGAATTACTCGTTACGTTAGGAGAAATGGAGGGCCTTGATCATGAAACGTCTTGTGGTTTTTCGACAGTTCCTGCTTTGTTGTCTCATTCTGCTGCTCAGCCCTGCACTATTGTTTGCCCAGGCTGGCTTCAACGACGACCGGGTTATGCTGCAAGGTTTCTACTGGGAGTCTTACCGTCACGGCAACCCTGAAAAATTTCCTGACTACGGCAATAAAAAATGGTACGAGATCGTCTCAGACAAAGCGGTGGAGATTCGACAAGGACGCTTCGACCTGATCTGGCTGCCGCCACCTTCCTTTGCCGGCAAAGGGAGCGCAGGGTACAACCCCAAGGAGTACTTTAACCTCAATAACAGCTATGGTAACCATCAGAAACATCGAGCCATGCTGGAGGCCCTGCTGCAAAACGGAGTGGAGCCGGTGGCCGACATTGTCATTAATCATCGTGACGGCAGCTCCGGTTGGGCGAATTTCGAGAACCCTGATTGGGATACCTGGGCCATCACCAAAAATGATGAGGCATTCACCAATCCGGACTCTGAAGTCTTCGATACCCCTCTTGCCATGAGAGGTGCGGAAGAGGAACGTCCCATTGAGTATACCCGGCATCAGGGGACAACCTATGCTTATGACTCGTTCCGCGACATCGACCATACAAATACCCAGGTACGACGGGACATTATCCGTTATCTGCTGCAGCTCAAGTCAATGGGCTATCGGGGGTGGCGTTATGATATGGTTCACGGGTTCCATGCCCGTTGGATTGCCACCTATAATCGTGCAACCCAACCCACCTTTTCCGTAGGAGAATATGACTGGGATAAACACGCTGCCCAGCGAGGATGGATCTGGCATTCAGCGACCAAACCGGATGACCTGCAAACCGCCAGTAGCGTTTTCGATTTCACGACCCAGTTTACTCTCAAGGACAACAAGGGGAACTATCTAGCTCTGTATGGGCCTTTTGGAACCGGCATCGGTCTGGTGGGCGATACCACTGACGGCTTACCCTGGAAGAATAAGGCGGTTACCTTTCTGGAAAATCACGATACCGGATACCGTACCGAAGAGGACGGCAGGCCGCAGACCGGCCACGAACACGACAGTTTTCTCAACGATTGGCAGGTGGAACAGGCCTATGCCTATATTCTGACCCATCCCGGCCTGCCTACAGTATACTGGAAACACTATTTCGATTGGGGCCACGATCTCAGAGAAAGGATCAAGGCCTTGATCAACGCCCGTAAGGTTGCCAAGGTCCATGCCGGCAGTGTATTCCACCCCCAAGACAACGCTCGTGAACGGGGCGTCTACGCCGCCTTTGTTGAAGGTATGACAGGGGCTTTGTATGTCCGGATTGGTGGCAGCGATCTGGAGTGGACGCCCGCCCATTCCAACTATCGCGATTACCGCGAATACGCCTGGGGCAGTGGTTGGAAGGTCTGGGTCGGATTGCCGGGCAACCCTGAGGTACAGCTGTCCCCACTCAAAGAAGGACTACCGATCCCTCAGTACCAGGAGGCAAACGATATTACAGTAAGCGACGATCTCCTTGATTAGGTTGAATTGGCAGAAACGGTTAACCGGAATCGGCTGCGTATCATGTCAGACCAGGAGCTGCGCTACG
>CALZIH010000322.1 GCA_945787305.1 uncultured Desulfobulbaceae bacterium
ATTTAGTATTAGGTATTCGAAAAATCTCATTATCATCTGAGATAAAAAAATGTCTTAATGAAGCCGAACTCATGTGGTAACCTCATAGTGACGTTTAACCAATCAGTTGAGCAGACGGCGTGACGACCGCGGTTTTACGTTAAGGCCGAGCAAGCTTGGAATTTATTTAGGCGCTGCTCACTTTCACGTTATATTTGAATTTGGTATGAATAAAGATAAAGGAAAAACAATAATCATTACCGGTGCTAGTAGAGGACTTGGTTATGCTCTTACGAAGCAGTTTCTTCTTAATCAATGGCAAGTCTTCCCCCTTGTGAGAAAGAATAAGGATGCAAAGGTCTTAAAAACAATCAGCGAATCGAAATGTTTTCCCATCGTTTCAGATATTACCGACATCAAGGTTCAATCGACGATCCGGGAAACGATAGAATCTCATGACGGTATAGATGTTCTGATTAACAATGCCGGTGTTGGTGGTAGCGGTGTGCTGTTAAATGAAACAAGGCCTGATGAAGTGCTGTCTTTAATAGATGTTCATTGTTTGGGTGTATTAAGAGTAACCCAAGCAGTCATGCCCTTTTTGGTGGATGAAGGCATACTCATTAATGTTTCATCGAGATTCGGATCAATTTCAAAAGTATCGGCAGGTGAGCTTGACAATATCGCCTGTTCCTATTCTTACCGGATAGCCAAAGCGGCTCAAAATATGCTAACACAATGTATGTGCCGAGAATTTAAAGACTCAAGCATTAGAATTTGTTCTATTCATCCTGGTCGATTAAGAACCGATTCGGCATCTATGGATGCAGATAGAACTCCGGAAGAAGCTGCAGAAATACTATTTGAGAGGTTAAAAAGCATAAAACATGGTGGGTTTTATAGCTTGTTTGAAGAAATGATTGAATGGTAAAAAATATAACAAAGCTTTTGCAGCGGAGCGCAAAAAGCCGCGCCCGCTGAAAAGTTCGTTCAAAAGTCAACATCTCTATATTATATTTTATAGTTACCATGGACTGGAAATATGGACTTTGAAAATTGCCCCCTTTTCTGCTCCATGTCACGGTAGCCATAAGCCTGGCGTTTGAGAGTTTTTATTTTGTTGACCAAGCCTTCCACTTAAGCGTTGGTAATGCGGCGTTCAAAGTATGACAGGATACCTAGACGATAGGCCTGCAAAAATATTCGTAATTGCTGTTCCTTCATGGCGTGGACAAAGGCTAACGGGGCCAATTGAGGTTCAATGACCTAATTTAACCAAAACAAACTATTATTCATCATCACAATCTGATATGAGTGTCAACCAAACAGGAAAGAAGTGATGTCCCAAGAAAGTCAGAATATATATCAAAAACCAGCCAGTTGGCGCATTGTCATCGCCATCGTGCTAATTACCACCAGTCTGGGCGCGCCAGCTCTCATCCCTTTAGTCACCGGTTCCGGACTTTCCACAGAGGTGAAGACCCTTCTTTCGGGGCTCCTTGTCGTAGGGATTCCGCAGTTGTTAATGCTGGCTACTGTCGCCCTTGTCGGCAAAGCCGGATTCTCTTATATCAAGCAGCAGGCCTTTGGAAAGCTGATTAAGCTGGCTCCTCCTCGGGAGGTGAGTAATGTGCGCTACTACATCGGATTAGCCATGTTTTCCCTGCCCTTCCTGGTAGCTTTTTTGGGCCCGTATTTTGCGCAGTGGGTACCTTCGGGCATCATGGACGGGCGCTTAGCAGTCGGCTTGCTGGGCGACACCGTGTTTCTGGCCAGCCTTTTCGTCTTGGGTGGTGACTTTTGGGATAAACTTAAGGCGCTGTTCATTCCCGGGGCCAAGGCCCGGTTCCCAGAAATCAATAGGGACTCCATTGACTTTTAATCAGCGTTCAAATGATCCTGCTGGTCCTAACTTAGCACTTTTGAGGGTTCTTCGGCAGAACCCCTATTAAAATCAAAATCGCCAAAGAAAGCATTCAACGAACGGTTATTAATCACCAGCACAACATGAGGTGGCATGGTGGGAAAAGATAAAAGTGGCTTGACTCAGACTCCACTTTTTTGTGGTAAGGACACCATTAATATTTTTTTTGGACACGACGCTAGCAGATAGAAAGAAATTAGCTCTAAACCAGAAAAATGCTTCTGGTTTAGAGCAAAGGAAATGGGTCAATTTGTTGTAGATGATTATTATTTAACTTTTTCCTCCAGTTCCTGAATAGGTGTTTTGGGAAACTGACCACCAACAACACCTGGTTCCATAGGTGTATCGAACATATTACCGTATTCACGCATTGAGCCATCATAAACTTTAACATTCTCATAACCGAGCAATTCAGACAACACGAACCAGCCATGGGTAGCAAGAACACCTGTATCGCAGTAAGTGATTATGTTTTTTTCTACAGTAACTCCTGCTTTTTCATACATGGCTTTTAGTTCAGCAACTGATTTGAATGTCTTGTCTTCGTTTAGACTGTCCAGAGTTGATACGTTTACCGCACCAGTGATATGGCCAGATCTGACCCACTTGTTCAAAGAATATACTTCTCCCTTATAAAAATCTGCAGGTCTACTGTCTACTATAAGGGACTTACCGGTTGCTAATGAATGAGTGATATCAGGAGAATACATGGCTCTTATCTTAGTGTTGGGTGGATATTTAACTTCCACGTTAGATCGACTCGCCTTTGTCACTTCTGTTGTTACAGACCTACCTTCTTTTTGCCAAATTGCAATGCCACCGTCCATTACACTTACTTTTGGAAAATGCCAATATTTTAAAGTCCAATACACTCTCATCACATGGTGAGGTTTGCCATCACCATCATACAGGACGATATGGTCATTCTGCGTTACGCCCATCTTGCTCATCACCCTTTCGATCTCAGCCAGGCCAAGCACCATATGATCTGTTTCAGGAGCAAAAACCTCACTGCCCCATTTGATCTGCACTGCTCCAGGGATATGACCTTTGGCATAACCTTTTTTGCTGACATCGATAATTTTAATAGAGCTTAGGTTATCGGCAACCCATTTGGTGCTGACAATGGGCTGAACAGCATCACCTGCATACAACGTCGAATTCATTATTAAAATTGTTGCCAAAATGACTAATGCTAATCCTGAAACTTTTATTAATTGTTTCATACAACCCCCATTTCTTGTTTTTTCGTAAAAGCTGTAACCATGCAGCTATACCACAGTGTGCCACAAGTGAAATGATAAGAATAAAAAAACAAAAAGCAAACTCTACATGATAAAGACGAAAAGAAGATTCGAGAAAAACTTATAATGATTTTATATAACCTGTATCGAAAACATGAACATGGTTACAAATATTTACAGTTAAATGAACCCAGTAGAGGTGGCCCCAGGAGATCGGACAGCGTGTTAAGGTGGATAGCCATACATGGTACTTGCAATCCCATCGTGTGTGGTAAAGTCGTTGAAACTTCCGAACAGGCAAAA
>CALZIH010000323.1 GCA_945787305.1 uncultured Desulfobulbaceae bacterium
AACCGAAGAACATGATCTGAATTTCAAGATTAAAAAGATCAAAAAGTTCCTTGAGCAGAAAAATAAAGTCAAAGTAACCATGCGCTTTCGCGGTCGGGAAATCATCTATGCCCAGTCAGTTGGGCTCGACGCCATCAACAAGATTGCTGACTCGTTACGAGAACATTGCGTGGTTTTGCAGGAACCACGGATGGAAGGTCGGCAATTGGTCATGTTTGTTGGCCCCAAGGCCTGATATTTTTGCTTGTACAGTGAGCTGTTAGCTTGTTTCTCGGGAAGAAAGGACCGAGTGAGAGCAGGCTCTTGTCTTGAGTAGAGCCGGCAGTTACAGGCAAACGAGTTGTAGTTGAATACTTGACGCAGCGATTGTCACTGAAGTCCAGGGTGAAATCCCTGATTAATATATAGTAGAGAAAATTTTAAGCACGACGCAGGGAGTACCTGCCTATACAAGGAGAGCAAAACCATGCCTAAGATGAAAACAAACAGAGGAGCCGCCAAACGCTTTAAAGCCACCGGTTCCGGAAAAATACGTCGAAGTAAAGCATTTACCTCGCATATTCTGACCAAGAAATCAACAAAACGAAAAAGAAACCTTCGCAAGTCCGGATTGATCGTCGAAGCCGACGTCAAAGCTGTACGACGTATGCTGCCGTACCTGTAAGAACGCTTTGTTTACTTATCCCTTATCCTTGTACCGGGTTGAGGGATTACATTATAATTTTAGACGTACACGGAGAAAACCATGTCACGCGTAACTCGCGGTTTTAAAGCTCGCCGCAGAAGAAATAAAATACTCAAACAAGCTCGTGGTTACAGAGGGGGCAAAAGCCGTCTGTTCAGGACCGCTACTGAGGCCGTAGATCGCGCACTCTGTTTCAGCTATCGGGACAGACGTACTAAAAAACGCGACTTCCGCCGGTTGTGGATCACCCGCCTCAGCGCTGCTGCCAGTATGAACGGACTTAATTACTCCCGTCTGATCGGTGGCTTGAAAAAAGCTGATATTGAACTCGATCGCAAGGTGCTTTCCAATCTGGCTATCGTCGATCCCAACGCCTTCACGGCAGTGGTCAAAACAACGGGCCTGATCTCAGCTTGATGCAATAATGGAACTTGAGTTAGCCCGCCTTAAAGACGAGGCAATACAAACCCTGAAAGGGGTTACCGTTGCCTCTGAGCTCGAACCCTTTCGGGTAAAGTTTCTTGGTCGGAAAGGCGGTTCGCTGACCGGCGTAATGCGACAATTGGCTGAGGTGCCTAAAGAAGATAGACCTCGGCTCGGACAGCTCGCAAATGAAATCAAGAAAGAGGTCACTGCTCTTTTTGAACAGAAGAAACAAGACCTGAGCGCGGGCCAGACTCCTCAGAAACAGAGCGAGCTTGATCTCAGCCTACCTGGTCGATCTCTTCCCTTTGGCAAGTTACATCCGGTAACCCAGGTCATGGAGGAAATCTGTTCGATTTTTGAAGGAATGGGATTTGCGGTTGCCGAAGGGCCTGATGTCGAAACCGATCACTATAATTTCGAAGCCCTGAACATACCCAAACATCATCCCGCCAGGGATATGCATGACACCTTTTATGTGTCCGATTCTATATTGCTGCGGACCCATACCTCAAACATGCAGGCCCGGATCATGGAAAATATGGAGCCCCCGTTGCGCTACATAGCTCCCGGGAAGGTATATCGCTGTGATTCTGATATTACCCATACGCCGATGTTTGTCCAGGTGGAAGGTTTTCTTGTTGATCGGGATGTATCTTTTGCCGACCTCAAAGGTGTGTTGACCAGTTTTCTTCATCACATGTTCTCCCAGGATTTAGCAGTCCGATTTCGACCGAGTTTTTTTCCTTTCACAGAGCCCAGCGCCGAAGTGGATATCGCCTGTGTAATCTGTGGCGGTGAAGGTTGTCGGGTGTGCAAACGCACCGGCTGGATAGAGATTCTTGGCGCCGGACTTATTGACCCCGAGGTCATGAAAATGGTCGGGTATGACCCTGATGAGTACTCAGGTTTTGCTTTTGGCCTTGGAGTTGAGCGGATTGCCATGCTCAAATACGGTATTAACGATATCCGGCTCTACTATGAAAACGACCTTCGTTTTCTTTCCCAGTTTTAAGAGCATGTATTCCTCAGCCGTCTGTTGTCTTCCTTTTTTTGATTTGTCTTTTTAGTATAACTGCCGGTCCTTACCATGAAATTTACTCTTAGCTGGCTCTCTGATTTTGTCTCCGTACAAAATATCACGCCCGATGCATTGGCCGATAAACTGACCATGCTCGGTCTTGAAGTTGATGCGGTAACCCCTCTCTATCAGGGCCTCGAGAACATTATAACTGCAAGAATAGCTTCTGTACGCAAACATCCCAATGCCGATCGCCTGACCCTTTGTGAAGTTGATACCGGTGAAGAAACCGTACAGGTTGTCTGTGGGGCGCCAAATGCTCGAGAAGGCTTGGTCACCGCGATGGCCAGAGCCGGTGTTCGTCTACCGGACGGAATGAAGATCAAAAAGTCAAAGGTTCGGGGAGAACAGTCGCTGGGCATGCTCTGTTCGTCCCGTGAACTTGGCCTCAGTGACGATCAAGGCGGTATCATGGAATTGGATGCCGCTTTGCCGGTCGGTATCACGCTGACGGAAGCCCTTGAGCTCAAGGATACCATGATAGAGGTCGATTTAACCCCGAATCGTCCCGACTGCGCCTCGGTCCTTGGTATTGCCCGTGAGGTAGCCGGGTTTACCGACCAGGAACTTCAACCACCGATTGCTAAGGTAACTGATCTTGATAGTGCCAATGCAGATTTCTCGGTTACCATCAACGACCCAGGTCTCTGTCCCCGCTATGCCGGGCGAAGACTGACCAATGTCAATATCGGGCCATCCCCCTGGTGGCTGCAACGGCAGCTGCTTGCTGTCGGCATGCGTCCTATCAATAATATTGTTGATATCACAAACTATGTCATGCTCGAATACGGGCAGCCGCTGCATGCGTTTGATTTCAACAAACTGCGCCAGGGAAAAATTGTTGTCCGTTGTCCTGAGCAAGGAGAAGAACACTTTACGACCCTGGATGGTACGGAAAGGACCCTGGACTCCGACATGCTGATGATCTGCGATGGCGAAGGGCCGGTGGCCGTCGCCGGTGTCATGGGGGGGCTGGATTCCGAAGTAACGACAACAACCACTGAGGTGTTGTTGGAGTCGGCCTGTTTTAACCCCGTATCCATCCGCAAGACAGCGCGCCAACTCAACCTGCCGTCGGAAGCCTCCTATAGATTTGAGCGCGGTGTCGACCCGAATATCACCCTGGTGGCCATGGAGCGTGCCGTACAGCTCATGGTTGAAATCACCGGAGCGACCCTGATTGCTGGCGGAGTAGACGAATATCCTGGAAAAAGTCCAGCTCTGGAGCTTGATTTGCGGGTGGC
>CALZIH010000324.1 GCA_945787305.1 uncultured Desulfobulbaceae bacterium
TATTATTGACAATCGTAACTGAGGCAATGGGAACTGCCCCTGAATGAACGACCTTGATTGCCTTCCCTGGAGAATCTTGAGCGCCGCGATGGTGCGCTATGGTATTGTTGACTATTACCGGACCGGCATTTTCGAGGATGGTGATCCCGGTATTATAATTGTTACGAATAATGTTATTGAATATCCTCGGGGTCGCGTTATCCGGTATACAGATCCCAGCGCTGGGTTGGGTGGGACTTCCATTGCCATTATTATAAATATGATTGCCATCTATTGTCGGAGCGGAGTAATTCATTATCCCTATCCCGCACTCATCATTGTTATAAATCAAGTTCCCTGACACAAATGGCGTACTGGTATGATTTACATGGATGCCTTTTTTATTTCCATACATTCTACATCCTGTAATCTTGGCGTTTTTACTTTCTCCCGAAACATCTACTCCATGCCGGGATCCGGTCACTTCAAGTCCCTGAATAGTCCCGTTAAAATCAAAAAGTGTTACAGCGTAAGCAACGCCACCCCCATTAATTATCGGCATACTTCCATTCTGTTGTACCCCTTTGACTGTCAATGAACGCTTATCCACAGGTTTGAAGTCCAGGGCTTCGTTGTATGTCGCATACATTATATACAGCGTATCTGTTCCAGATGGTGAACCAGGCCCGGGGGTTAAGGCATGCCCTATTGTTTTCCAGGGTAAGGCGAAGCTTCCGTTATTAGCATCACTCCCATTTACTCCATCAACATAATAATCGGTGGCACAGGCGAGTGCCGGATAGAGAAGTAGCAGCGTGTATGCAATCGCAGGTATTATCCCAACGGCTTTACTCTTAGCCATAATCATCTCTTACCTCAACATTTTGAGTTTCAAGTTAGCCAAGGAATGATATCAATGAAATCGCTAGTTTTAATAAAACGTTTACCAAAAAAACGTAATGATATTATCTCCTGTTCTCCCTCCTTGCTTTTGCAAAAAACAATCCACTCTGCCTGTACTTGAGAAGGTGTTACTACTTGCCTGTATATACAAGATATTCGCCTTGTCGACCGAGAACAGGGAACTCAAAACAAAGAACATTACGTAATACCCTGCCGCAGAAAGACAAATTCGTAACTTAGGGCAGAGATTATTGCGAGTTGCGAAGAGGGTGGTCAAGGAAATGATTAGAGAAGGACTTTCCGTGACGGTCTTGAAGCGCACAAACTGTTTAACCAGGTCATAGAACGGCCTACAGACCAAAGAAATTGACTATTTTTTAAGGAAACCTGTAACTTTTTCGTCCACCAGGCGTTGTAGACATAAAAGAGCAAGGATCCATCCCTGACCAAGGACGGTTTATCTGATAACAAACATACAAGCCAGGGCATTATCTGATAGCTGCGCCATCAGTATAGAAAGGCCGGGATGGGTATGCAGAAACCTTGGAGCAACTGATCTATACTTAAGGGTGCCTTGAAAGATTAGGATTTTCCTTCGAGAAAGGCGAAGACTCCGAGGCATGCGAATAATTTTACCACAAGCAGGATACTCCCAGGATAAAATTTAGAGCATAACGAAGTAAGCGAACTGACGAGACTCCGGGAGATAGAGCAAAAATACAATTATGCAAGGTAGCCTAATGAGATTTTGTCGTATTCATGTGTAACTAAGGAGGAAACCATGAAATTCTTTACCGTATTGCTCGTTGGTTTGGCGTTGCTGTTTTCAACTTCGGCAACGGCTATGGAAGTCGGCCAACATCATGCTAAAGCAAATGCATTGGCCGCAAACGGGCCTGCTCCTAACTCAGGTGATGGAATTCCTGATGGAAGCGGCAATGACGCGCCTTTCGGTCCAAATGCCCCCGAACCAGCTGGTCCAGGTCCCAATGGTCCAAATAAGTAATATGTAAAATGACGGAATAAAAAAAACGAGATTAAACATCTCATCGCCTCGTCAGTTCAGCGGTTTGTAGGCTTTCATGCTGTCCCCCCACTTACAAACCGTTGAACTTGGCGTTGAGATCCAGCAGCAAGCCTCCAGCAAAGGCAAAAGAGTGCTGCAACAGCCCCTTCAATATAACTGGCCGAATTGGAAAGGGTTTATTTAAGAAGATCTGCGAGTTCCTCTTTGGTAAGTAATGATTTTGGGGTTCTGTTGCGCCGGCCCCGGTTAACCCGCCGGTCGACGTTTTTTCTGCGGTCGACGCCCAATCGAGGTTTGATCAGGGATCGCAGCCAAGCATACAAACCTTGCCCCCGCTTCTGCTCAATGCTTCGTGTATCATTTCGACGTTCCCGGCTTGCCCGGCGTTCGCCAACTCTTCGGCAGCTGCTTGATTTTCGCCGTTCAACCCCATTCCAGGTCGTGTTATCCAGAGTACTCATCATCATGAATTCTTGTCATTCAACCAATGTATCGTCCAATACCAACCTAAACTTCATTACTTCAGTATAAAGCAGAGCCAACAAAGAATCACCCTTTAAGAGTCCTTTCTTTTTGTCAGTGTCGTAAAAAGCCACGCCACCAACGGCGGAAAGGTTATAACTCTTTGTAATTCCATATGTTGCAAACAGTATTTTTGACTTTTTTCGAGTTCTTCCTTTTTGATTTGCCCATAAAAATGCCTGCTCATGGGGAAATGCAGTTGCGGCCTGCTGGAATATGAGTAAAAAGGTAAAGAAAAAGAAGGAGGAGGTCAAATGAAAACCGATAGATTGTTTGAACCGCTTTCCCTGGGCAGACTACAGCTGAAAAATCGCATTGCCATGGCACCGATGACCAGAGGCCGAGCAGGCATTGATCGGGTGGCCAATGATTGCATGGCCCAATATTATTACCAAAGAGCCAGTGCAGGACTCATTATTACCGAAGCCACCGTGATATCAAAACAGGGTATCGGCTGGATCGACTCCCCGGGCATTTACAGCGATGAAATGGTGGAGGGATGGCGTAGAGTTACAGAAAAACTTAAACCGACCGGCACTCCGATATTCCTTCAGTTATGGCATTGCGGCAGGGCGTCGCACAGTGATTTTTTTGATGGCGAACTTCCCGTTTCCGCTTCTGCTGTTAAGCTCAAAGGAGATCACATCCACACCCCGCTTGGCCGCAAGCCATACCAAACTCCACGACCGCTGAAAACGGAAGAAATCAAAACAACAGTGAACGATTACCGTAAAGCAGCTGAGAATGCAAAGGCTGCCGGTTTCTCTGGTATAGAAATACACGGAGCAAATGGGTATCTGATTAATCAGTTCCTTGATTCAACAACAAACCTTCGACAGGATGCATACGGCGGCAGCCTTGCTAACAGGTTCCGTTTTTTCAAAGAGGTCCTTGAGGCGGTACTGGAAGTGTGGGAACCGGAGCAGGTGGGAGCACGAATTTCACCAAATGGAATATTTAATGATA
>CALZIH010000325.1 GCA_945787305.1 uncultured Desulfobulbaceae bacterium
TCAACATAACAGGAGGTCTGAATTTATTCTTCCGTGGGCATTTGATAATGCCGTTAAAAAAGCAGGGATTGAAGATTTCCATATGCACGACCTTCGGCATACAGCGGCCAGTTATCTATTAATGGCCGTAGTTGACCTGCGCACCCTGGCTGAAATTCTGGGGCATAATACCATGCAGATGGTTCAGCATTACACCCATCTGCTGGACGATCACAAGTACAAGCTATTGATTGAATAGAAGAGCTTGGCCTCTGAATCCGACCCCTTTTCTTTTATTGGCCGGTTCCCTTGAGTCGTCCTTCGACCAGCTTGCTTACTCATGCAGGCAAAAATAAATTTAGCCTGCTAACTGCCCGAAAACTTTTTCTTGCTTTCTTCTCTGCCTGTCAGTAGAATTGTATTGCAAATGCAACGCACGGGAGGCCTTTATGAAAACGGCAACTATACCGTCGCTCCGGGTTGAGCCTGAGTTACGGCACGCAGTCGAAAACGTTTTACACGACAATGAAACTCTGTCCAGCTTTGTGGAGCAATCCCTGCGGGCTCATATCAGAAGACGTCAACTTCAGGATGAGTTTATCGCTCGCGGATTGGCATCACGTGATGAAGCCAGGCGAACCGGTGAATACTATGATGCCGATAACGTTCTATCTGCGCTGGATACCATGCTTTCCTGTGCAGAAGGGAAATGACTTATCGAGTTCGCTACACCAGGGACGCCAAGGAGGATATAGAGCGCCTCTACGCATTTCTGATTGAGGAGGACCTGCAGGCTGCACGTCGGGCCAGGGATGCCATAGCCCGAGGCATGGATTTTCTCAAAGATTTCCCGTTTTCCTGTCGTAAGGCATCGCCTGATAATCCATTTTTACGGGAGATGCTCATCCCTTTCGGTCAAAGCGGTTACGTAATGTTGTTTGAAATTGAGGACAATAAAACAGTCACGATTCTGGCGATACGCCATCAGCGTGAAGAGGATTACCATTAGGGTGTCTTGAAAAATAAGGCTTTTTGTTCGAGATTAAGGCATGCGAATAATTTTACCACAGGCATATGGCTGATATTCCGAGGATAAAATTTTGAGCATAACGCCAAGGTCGGGCGAAAATACAATTTTCCTAGGTAGCCATTAGCAGCTCAAGATTGTTCCTCTCGTAGGATGAGGGGATCGCGTTGGCCTTTGGGTATATTTGTGGCTTCCTACTTCACCGCATCGGTAAGTTTTTTGCCGGCCTTGAATTTGACGACCTTCTTGGCAGGAATCTGGATGGTTTTACCGGTCTGGGGATTGCGGCCCTCGCGAGCGGCTCGTTCGTTAGCAGAGAATGTACCAAAGCCGATCAACGTCACTTTATCTCCCTCTGCCCCAGCAGCGGTTATTGAACCGAGTACACTGTGCAAAGCTTTCTCGGCAGATGCCTTGCTCATTCCACAATCTTTTGCCACTTTTTCAATCAGGTCACCTTTATTCATGACTTTTCCTTGTTGTTATCCTGCAACGTAAAGGGGGAGGGGAAAAAGAGTATCTTTGCTCAAATAGCAAAATTTTTTAAATTTTGAAAGTTATTCCCGCTCCTGACCATCGGCTCCCATAGTACAGGAGGAAATCACTTGAGAAATGAAGCAGTAAAATATGAATTAACCACTTGTCTCCAGCGACTGAGTCACGTGGAACCGCTATGATACCTGCATCGTCCTCGGTGCAGGTATCATAGCGAATTTTTACGCACTCATTTATAGCGTTTTCAGGTACTCAATCAGTTGATAACGCTCAGTATCCGTGTAATTTCGCAATTGACCATCTTCACGTTTAGCTGCGGTATGGTATTCACCGGTGTGCCCATAATTACCATTACCAAGGATAAGATTTCCTTGCCCATCAACAGTTTCAAAGAGAAAACTGTTTCCTTCCTGGCTTGACTCAAATCCCACCTTCTTTGTATCCAGTTTGTTACTGCCGACATAAAAGGATTTCTGGCGCTCTGCAGCCGGAAGCAACAGTTCATATAAACTCGATACTGACCCATTGTGCAGATAAGGGGCTGTAGCCCAAATACCGTTAAGAGGTCTTGCTTTGTATGCAGGGTCATTCAGTCGTGGGTTTGGGCCACCCTTTTCTGGACGTACGTGGCCACCGGATAAGTCTTGTTCCAACCATTTCTCAGGGGGCGGCGGATCTATGGCAGCAATCTGTTTTGCAATCACATTTTTCACGAGAAAGCTGAGCATTACCGCCCTGGGGACTGTTTCCATGCTTTGAAAAGGTTCCGGAAGATATTGGCGCATGACTCCAGGTTTTACATTCAATGCCGGACTAATAAAATTCATCGCCATCAGGGGATCTGAGGTTCCCCCAATAAAACGGACGGTTTAATTGCTAGCATACTTTTCTTCATATTCTACAGGTGTCATGTAGTTTAAAAAAGCATGTCGGCGATGTCGATTATAAAAAACCTCAATGTATTCAAAAATGCTTTGCCTAGCCTGTACTCTTGTCTTGTAATCTTCATGATAGACAAGTTCATTCTTCAAGGTTCCAAAGAAACTCTCAGCAACCGCATTATCCAAACACTCACCTTTACGACTCATGCTACAACAAAGCTTGTTGTGGCTCAGTTGTCGCTGATAACTCCCAGAAGCATAAGTGCTGCCCTGGTCTGAATGAACAATAACGCCTTCTTTTTTTCCTCTACGCCATATGGCCATTGTTAGAGCATCTTGCGTTAATTCAGCATTGTTGCTGTTGCTCATGGCCCAGCCAATAACCTGTCTTGAAAATAAGTCTAATATCACCGCCAGGAATAACCAACCCTCTCGGGTGCCTATAAATGTGGTGTCTGACACCCAGGCCTTATCATGCGTATCAACACTGAACTGTCGCTGAAGCAAATCTGGTGCAGGAGCTATTGTATTCTTGGAGTTCGTGGTAATAACAAACCTACGTGCTACTTTTGATTTGATACTTGCAACTCGCATTAAACGGGCTACTCGCTTTACGTCACATTTCTCCCCGTCAGCAACCAGGTCTTGATGGATCTTGGGGGAGCCATAGATGCCTCGTGATGCTTTGTGAAAATGTTTGATTTTTTCGGTAAGAACCCGATTTTCAAAACTCCGCTTACTTTCAGGCCGGTTCAGCCAATCATAAAAACCACTGGTTGAAACTTCCAGAACATCACAAAGTCTAACTATCTTGTATTCTCTGCAGTGGGTTTGAATAAATTCGTACTTTACCCCAGTTCCTTGGCAAAGAATACGGCGGCCTTTTTTAGGATTTCATTCTCCTCTTGGAGGCGCTTAAGCTCCTGTTTCAAGGTCACCAATTCAGATTGGTCTTCTTTTCTAGGTCTTCCTCGTTTCGACGAAGGAACAT
>CALZIH010000326.1 GCA_945787305.1 uncultured Desulfobulbaceae bacterium
CTGAAAAACATCAGCAAACTGCTCAAGAGGACACCCCCGAACAGCTGCAAGAGATTGAACCGGTCTTGCCGCAACCGGACAAGAACAAGGAAACATCTTCTGCCAGCGCTCTTCTTCCCAGAGAGCAGCAAGCGGAAGAAGTTGAAGAATTAATCTTCGGCAACGTGTCGATCATGAATCCGGATGGGTTTATCATTGCGGTTTTTCCAGCTGCCGTCATAAGTGGCTCCTGGCTTGCGTTGCCTGCCCGTTCATGTCTCGGAGGGAACAAATGGTTTTTCAGCAGGGTCGGCGAGGAAGAAGCGATTCCCATTGAAGGAGGTCTCTGGGGAACAGGAGATGCCGTTGGCTTTTGGCAACTTAGCGGCGAAAAAAATATCCCTGGACCTGACTTCGCCACCTGGCAGCAGGAAATGCCGGTCAGATTTCTCTCAACGAAGACGAATGTGCTTTCAGAACCTATGATCATGACCCCGTCCGGGGTTCAGGGAGCCTTCATCTACAGCTCTCTAGCCGGCAACATGGAACCCGGCGTTTTTCTGCAAAACGGCAAGGTCGTTGGCTGGTCGTTTGGTGAGGTACTTGATGGCGCCTATATGTGGACTCTTGGCCAAGACACCGATCTTCTCTATGAAAATTATGTTGATGACTTCTACAATGAGACCTTTGCCGGTGGCCGTGAAGAATTTTTTTCCACAATTCTTACAACGGGAAGGGAATTTTCACCCCAGAGACAGTTACAGATGTTTGCTGAAGGATTCCGGCTCCCGTCTAAACTTTTGCCCGAAGAAACACCCCAGTATCTTAAAGCTGAAACCGTGTCTTCCTACATATCGGAGCTGGTGAACCTTATAATGGACCAGAAAGAATACCAGTATATTGCAACCCTTGCTGAAGAGCCTCTACTCTATGAAATAAGTAATCCTCAACTACTGGTGAATGTTATTCTAGCTACCCAAAATATCTATGGAACCGAAACGGCGGTCAATTTTATAGAAGGACCTGGAGCACTGATACAGCGAGCAATGGAAGGAGAAAAAGTCGAGCTGATGCAGCTTCATCTTCAGCTCTATCTTAAATGGATCAAAGATCTTCTTGATAACGGGGACATTGGAAGTGGCTGGCAGGCGTATAACCGGACTCAGCCTCGTTTTAACGAGTCCTCGGAGCTGCACCTGCTTGCCGTAGAGCTTGCACTGGCAGAGGGAGATTGGGCAGAAGCGGAGAACATACTGTATCAGAGAGAATACCCTGCTCAACTCAAGGAAAAATCAATACTGCTGGCTGATCGTATTTCTGACTTGAAGGGTCTGGAAAATAAAATTGTCATCAGGTTTCAACCCGGCTCCAGTGAGGTTCCGGTCGAGGTAACAGTAAACGCCCGGGTTGATCACAATTTCCTGATTGATACCGGTGCTACTTTTGTTACCATTCCTTACTCAACAGTGGTTGCCTTGGGTCTGGAAAATAAAATGAGCCCTCATCAACAGGAGGTCCAGACTGCCGGTGGCCCCGTAAACGCCTACGCCGTGACGCTTTCATCGATTGAACTACAAGGCTGGGTGGTCTCCGATGTCAAAGCACTGGTCATTGATCTACCCAACCGCCCTGGTCTTGGCCTTCTAGGGCTCAATTACCTCAGCAGGTTCAGATTGAACCTACAGGCGGATGAGGGTATTTTCACGCTCGAACCGAAGTAAAATAAGGCCCTGGCTGGCCGCCTGCAGGGAACAGGTTGTTACAATGGTATCAATTTATTCAATCTTATTTAATACTTGTGGCACGTGAATCAAGAGTTCCGATGTTAGCAGAAAATATTTTACGAAATTAGGTGGTTAAAGGGAAAAAGACCTGTCACCGTCCAAGGCTGACGCGTAAAAGTTTTTGTCCAGGTCCAGTTCGCCAAAATTTCGGTATAAAATGGCTTCCTTGGCGAGCCGCATGAAAAATCCGCAACGTTTCAAATATTTTTTTAAATCTTGGTTAAAAATATGGGTTTTTATAAACACTATATTTTCGTCTTTGCCTTTACCTATGCTCAAAAGGCCGTGCATTACTGCGCCATAAGCAGACTTGCTCTCTTCTAGTAAAACCAAATCTACAACTTCAAGATAGTTATACGTTTTTTTTCCCTGACGTTTAGTTCCTGCTTTTAAGGCAACATAGCCTATTAGATCTTCCTTGTTTTTTATTTCTAGCACTTTTCTGCTTGATCGGAGGTTTTCGGAACCAAAGAAGAACCAGTTGAGCCCGATATGGTCCCTGACGGCCATGATATCATATCTTTCTTTTAACGTATTTGAGAGCACAGTATACCTTTGGCCAAAGGTGTGTATTTCTTTAAACGAGTAGTCTTTATCCAGTGCCGCAAGCCTTTTCCGGCCTATCGTATTTAAAATTTTTAACAAGGGAATAATGAATATCCCGGCACATTGAAAAAGAAAAAGTTTAAGTTTAATGTGGGAAAATTTATGGGAAATAAAACTCCAGAAAGAAGATGCGTCCTTGATATAAATGGCTTCTTCCCTGAGCCACGGTTGGTTTAGAAGTTTAAATCCCAATAGAAGTGAGATTTGCACTGTTCTTTCCGATGGGGTTGTCATTATTACAGGATGCTTTTGCGCCAGGAACGGATGAAATAATTCTAAAGCGCGCCGGCGTGATTTTCTCGACATATAGTAGTTGGCTCCTGCGCTGACTATTTTTACTTGTCCATCAATAAAATATCTTGCCGTTAGATTTCCAAACGTCCCGCCAACTTTGCCGTCATCTTCATATAAAATCCATCCACGGGCTACACCATCACTCATCGCAGGATTTTCATCCCACCAACAGGTAAAACGATCTACCCAGAGCGCAGCATCAACCTCTGTTATTTTTTCAAGGAATCGCGCCAGCGGCTTGTAATCCTTTTTTTCAATGGGTCTGACCTTATTCATTTTTTTCAATGAGTAAATTACGTTGTTCATTGAAGCCTCCTTTTCGTGACTTTGAGCGGTCCACGAGTCTGG
This sequence comes from uncultured Desulfobulbaceae bacterium, assembly GCA_945787305.1. GTDB lineage: Bacteria > Desulfobacterota > Desulfobulbia > Desulfobulbales > Desulfobulbaceae > DRLX01. The sequence goes on from CALZIH010000326.1 coordinate 3,012, forward strand.
AGGCTTCTTCATTTTGCAGGAACTGTCAAACTTTTGCTGTCCCCCGGCAAGGCCAGGGGGTTGCCTAAGAGAAGTTAATGCAATTTAACACTAGCTCTTTTTATTGGTGATGCTGTTTCTAATTTCCTCCATGGATGAAATCCCCACTATCTCTTCGGTTGTAAACTTAACCCCCATTTTTTCTTCAATGGTCATAAAAAGTCGCAGATGTCTCAGAGAGTCCCAAGTTTCTATATCGTCCGTTTTGATATCTTGAGTTATTGCGCTCGGAGATATTTCTAATACTTCCGCGAAAATATCAATTAACTGCCGATCAACACTATTTCCCATCATTATTTCCACCAATTATTGTTACGGCAAT
>CALZIH010000327.1 GCA_945787305.1 uncultured Desulfobulbaceae bacterium
CAGGTCCAGGGCCAGCACTGTTGCCAATGAGCCAAGTATGGCCAATAGGCGGAGCTTTTCGACGGGCAGGATATTTTCATCTTTCGGCTTTGGTTTGCGTTTCATGATATCGCTGCCATAGGGGTCAACGGCAAAGGCCAGGGCCGGAGCACCGTCGGTGATCATGTTGATCCAGAGCAGGAGAATGGCGGTCAGGGGCAGATTCAGGCCAAGCAATGCGGCTGAAAGGATGATAAAGACCTCGCCCAGGTTGCCGGAAAGCAACAACATGATCGATTTCTGGATGTTATCGTAGATACCGCGGCCCTCTTCGATGGTGTTGACCACGTTGGTAAAGGAATCGTCCAGCAAGACCAGATCGGCTGTTTCTCGGGCGACCTCGGTGCCGCTGCCGACAGCTATGCCGATATCCGCCTTTTTTAAAGCCGGCGCATCGTTTATCCCGTCACCGGTCATGGCAACGGTATGCCCCATCGACTGCAGGCTGTCAATGATCCGCAATTTATGCCCCGGTGAGACCCGGGCAAAAATAGTTGTGTTCCTGGATAAGGCTGCAAGCAATTGATGCTTGTCCATGGCGTCCAGTTCGTTGCCGCTGCAGGTCTTCCCGTCTATGCCCACCTCGCGGCCGATGGCTGCGGCAGTGGTCGGGTAATCGCCGGTGATCATGATCACCCTGATCCCGGCCTGCTTGGCTGCGGCAATGGAGTGGCTGACATCCTTTCGCGGTGGATCCTGTAAGGCCTGCAGACCGGTGAAAACCAAATCGTTTTCCTGGAATTCATCAGCCCTTTCTACAGGCTTACCGGCAAACCCCAGAACACGAAGGGCCTGAGCACCATACTCTTCATTTTGCAGGAGAATACGATCGCGCAGTTCCTCGGTCAAGGGTATCACCTTTCCCCTATCCACGACAGTATTGCACCGGGACAAAATCCTGTCCGGTGCCCCTTTACAGTACATCTTCAGCTCACCGCTGGGCGCTTTGCAGAGGACGCTCATCAGTTTTCGATCGGAATCAAACGGCAGTTCATCGATGCGCTCGCGTACATCAGATACGTCGTTGTTTACCGCGACAAGAAGCAGGCCCTTTTCGGTCGGCTCGCCCTCGGCAAGCCAATGTTTGTTTTGATGTACAAGCGTGGCGTTGTTACAGTGCAAGCCAATGGTCAGGAGTTCCCTGGTTGAGAGCGAAATGTTCTGAATTTTTTGTTTACCTGACTGTAATCGAACCTCATCATCTAAGGTCCAGAGTACACGAACACGCATGCGACTTTCTGTGATGGTTCCGGTTTTGTCGGTGCAGATGACATCACAGCTGCCCAGGGTCTCCACCGAGGCCAGGTTACGGACCAAGGTGTTTTTGTTGAGCAGTCTTTTGACCCCGATACTAAGCGCTATGGTAATCACCGACGGCAGGGCTGTGGGGACAGCGGCAACGGCCAGGCTGATGGCAATAAACAAAAAGCCGGTCAGCGATTGCAGGGTCAGGCCCTCGTGCAGAAAATCGCGGCCGACAAAGAGGAGAAAGACCAGCAGACAAGTGAGCAGGACAACGGCGCCCAGCTTTTTACCAAACTCATGCAGTCGTCGCTGCAAGGGGGTCATCTCCGACTCGGTTTCTCCCAGCATGGCGGTGACCTTGCCGATCTCAGTAGCCATACCGGTGGCGGTGATTAACGCTTTGCCGTGACCGGACACCACCGAGGTGGAGGCAAAGATCATGTTGGTGCGATCTCCGAGCTGGGTATCCAGGGCAATCGGTTTCGTCTGCTTTTCAACCGGCATCGATTCTCCGGTCAGGGCATCTTCAGCGACCTGTAACCTGGTGGTCTGCAGCAGGCGGGCATCGGCGCCAACCCTGTCTCCGGCCTCCAGAATTAATACATCGCCAGGGACAAGTTCAGTTGCGTCAAGGCGCAGGATCTTGCTGTCTCTTAAGACCCTGGCCCTGGTCGCACTCATCTTTTTCAGGGCGGCAAGTGATTTTCGGGCTGTCAGTTCCTGGAAGAAACCGATCGTGGCGTTGACCAGCAGGATGATGATGATAATCAGGGAATCAATATATTCGCCGATGAACAGAGAGAAGAGTACAGCCGCCAGCAGGATATAGATGATCGTGTCCTTGAACTGGTTCAGGAATATGGTCAGCGGTGTAATCCGGGCCCCGGTGGTCAACCGGTTGGCACCGTAACGGCCCAGCCGGCGCGCAGCCTCTTCGCTGGTGAGCCCGTTCGGGTTGCTGTTTTGCTGATTGAGGACAGTATGGGCAGATAAGTTGTGCGCATCCATAATCCTCATTTACCATGGAGAGGAAAGGGTGCCTATTACTGTTTTGCTTTATCGAACCGATTTGCTCATGGCTGATGATTGTAAAAGAATAATACACGTTCACGAGCGAGGAGCTGCTGTTTGAGAATCTTTGACCAGGCCACGGTTTTGCCGGTAACAATGCATCACCTTGTCGACGTATCTGCGGACCTCGCCTGCGGGTACTGCATGAAGGGCTGCCACAGCTCCAGGTCCTGCATTGTAGGCGGCCAATGCCAGCTCGATGTTGCCTCCAAAACGGCGGTAGAGACTACGCAAGTACTCTGTACCGGCCCTCAGGTTCGACTTTACGGAAAAGGGGTTTCCTGAACGCAAAGAAAAGTAAGTGTTGGGCATCACCTGCATCAAACCACAAGCACCGACGCCTGAAAGGGCGAATTGGTTGTTGGCCGATTCAACCCTGACAACGGCACGAATCAGATCAGGGTGCATGGTGTACTCGTCGGCAACCTGGTTAATGGCACGCTGGATATCTGTTTCACTGCCACTGATACCGGGAAGCAAACAGGTGAGCCGCCAGTAGATGCGGAGTTTGTGAGCCTCAATGATTTGCGGCAGGTAACGGGCATGGCTTGACAGCTGTCCAAGCACGCCGGGAATAATGATGGATACCAGAAGAAAGGCTGCGAGTATGACCGGAAAGATGCGCCGGAACAGGAAGCGTATCCGTTTACCTCTTACGGTTTTTGTCTGCCCGGTGACAACAAAAGACCAGACCAGGCCACTTAATATCAAGATGTCAAATCCGTATCGGCAGAGCTGAGCGATCATGATAGATTCAGCGGCTGGCAAGTGGGTTTAGGGAAAAGGAGCTGGAGTAAATTGCCATATTCAGACCAAGACTATCAGGTAACCTTCTTCAAGGCAACATGTATGCTTTTTTCTAAAAAAAATATCACGTTAATTCCCATCGACTGTTCATGGTTTTTCCAGCAACCAGGAACATTCTCTAATAATTCCACTCCATAACGACAGGATCTTTCCCCCTTTGGCGATCGACACGGGAACTGAGGTTGTCATCGAGATCGTTGCCGATGCG
>CALZIH010000328.1 GCA_945787305.1 uncultured Desulfobulbaceae bacterium
CGTACCCTGGAGCGGGCCGTCAAGCTAGCCCAGTGTTTTAATGGGCGGGCCATTTCGTTGCAGGAGATGGTGGAACAGTTGGAGCATGTTGATATTATTGTCAGCTCCACCGGCGCCACTGATCTCATTCTGACAAAAGACGATGTGCAGCCGGTGATGCGCAAGCGCAAGAACCAACCGTTGTTTTTCATTGACATAGCGGTGCCCCGCGATCTTGATCCGGCCATTAATGAGCTTGAAAACGTCTATTTGTATGACATTGATGATTTAAACAATGTCGTTGAAATGAATAAGTCGGAACGGGACAAAGAGGCCGTAAAGGCGACAAGGATTGTCGAAGAGGAAACCTTGAAGTTTTCCGGTTGGTTGGAAAATATGGAGGTGACCCCGACGATTATTGAGCTGCGTAACCAGGCAAATCAAATATGCAATGACGAGCTTGAGCGAACCCTTAACCGTCTGGATTCTCTTTCACCTAAAGACAAGAAGGCTATTGAAAAGATGGCGGCCGCCGTCACGGCAAAAATTCTTCATCATCCTCTGCAGTATCTAAAGTCTAACCACCATTGTGTGGATCAAAGGGAACGGGTCGGTGTCGTCCGCAGTTTGTTTAACCTCGATACCATTCAAGATGGTGAGTAAGAGTGGAGGATGAGCGTATCCTGCTCCTCGAAGATGAGCTGCTGATTGTTCGCCACTCCGGGGAGATCCCGGAGATTGCCCTTCGCTCAACGTTGTATTATCTCTGTGAAGACCCGGAAGGACCGCAGCTCATCTTAAGTAATGAAGAACTCGTTGCCCTGCAGGATGCGGCATTGAAACGGAGCCGGGAAATCGTCTTGCGTGATTTGGATCCGTCAAATCGTGATCTGACACTGTATCGTGGGGTTCGGCGAAGCATATATAATTGGCATCGGCATCAGGCATTTTGTAAACGTATCAAGAGAAGCGGTAAGGATTTCCATGGGGTTGTCGGCAAGGCATTGCTGGCCTTTCTTGAACAGGAGAAAGAAGATGTCATTTCCGGAAACCGGGTTTCGTGCGTAAATTGTACCGCCGACGAACTACAGTATTTTATCGGCGTTTTGCAATGCGATCCGGGTAAGCTCCCATCGGATTGGCAGTCTCTTTGTAGGTGTCGTGTATAGATTTTTTTCTTAACTTGATTGTACATTGTTCCCATGCGTATAGGAATCATAGGAACCGGAAGACACGGCAGCCGCTATGCCCGTCATATTATCGCTGAAGTAAAGGGTCAGGAGTTAGCGGATATCAGCAGGCGATCACCCGAGCGAACAGCCCAGGCCGACGAATGGGGTTGCCGTGCCCATGAAGATTGGCGTCACCTGGTTGCTGATGACACGGTTGAGGCCGTTATCGGGGTCGTTCCACCGGCCTTTAATCTTGACATTGCCCGGGCCTGTGTCGATGCCGGTAAACCCCTGCTGCTTGAAAAACCATTGGCGGCAAATCGTGTCGATGCCGAAGCAATTGTTTCGCTATGTGAGCGGGCCGGTCTTCCCTTAACCGTTGGTCAGACTCTGCGCTACAATCAGGTAATTCAGATCTTTCGCAGGCAGCTCCCCGACCTTGGCCCCCTGTATACCTTCTCCGCAAACCAGCGCATTGAACCCTCAACTCTCGATTGGCATGAACAGCCTGAGCTTGCCGGTGCCGGCGTCAGCTTTCACACTGCGGTCCATATTTTTGATGCCCTTCGCTATATGACCGGACTTGAGGTGGACAGGGTGGTGGCCGTGACCGGCAGGCATTATAACGCATCCCTTGAAGACACCTTGTTGGTTCTGCTCGAAATGGAGGGAGGTGTTAAAGGAACCGTAGATTGCTCCAAGGTCGGCCAGGCCCGTAGCGGTCGTTTTGAGTTTGTCGGCGAAAACGGCCAACTGGTTGGTGATCAGGTTTTTAACACCTGCGAGCGGATTCACCATGTCAATCGCTCGGTCCTTGATCCCGGTAAACCGGTCGGCACCATTGTTCCCCTGTTGCGCGAATGGCAAGACTTCCTCAGCGGCCAGGGGGCCAATCCGGTCCCTGGCGTTGATGGTCTGAAAGCGGTTGCGGTTTGCGATGCCTGCCTGCGCTCGGCCAAGCAAGGCGGATGGGTGGATGTAGGGTAAGAGCGCTCTTTAGCAGTTCCCATGGCTCCATGCTTAAACCGAAATCCACCTAACTGCCTGTGAGACAGAAAGAGGGGACTGAATTTTTTTCACCAACCCTGAAGCCAGAGTTACTCTTTTCTCTTGGTTTTGATCGCTAACAACGGCTTCAACAGGTTACTATAGCGAAAATCATTCTGTCCCCGGTGCAGAAAAATAACACCAGCCCCTTAGCCGAGCAGGTTTGGTTGAGCTTTGATGGTACTCATATTTCCCCACCTGAAATGAGGATTGCCGTGTAGTAACATATCATTTCGGTTCAGTCGGGTACCCTTTTTTGTCCCACTTTTTCCAACCGCCTTTTAACACCTCAACCTTTGTATAGCCCATTTCGATGAGTTTTCGCGCCACCCGGGCGCTGCTGTTCTCATTAGCTCAGGCGCAGTAGAGAACGATCTCCTGCCCTTTCGGGTAGTTCCCTGCCCAGGATTTGACATCCTTGGAGTTGACCTGGACCGCCCCTTTAATTTTTTTGTCACTGTTGCTCCAATCAGGGCCGGATCGCACATCCAGGATGACAAGCTCCGGGCTGTCAAGGCGCTCATTCAACTGGTCTACACTGAGCAGGGGCGCCTCATCTGCCCCGAATGCAGGTAACGCAAAAGCAAACAGCAGTAGAAAAGCCAGGCCCCAGATTATGTGCTGAATTTTTGTGTTCTTCATACCATTGCCTCCCCATTGTATTGTTTATTCTCGGGTATGTTTACAAACCATAGAGATGAATAGGGAAAAGTCAAGAAGAGGATAAGAAGACATAGCTTACCTCCTGATCAGCCCAGGAAAAATCTGTAGTTCCACCATCTATCCAGAATGTGATCATGGATGAAGAATAGGGTACATGCCTTGTTGTGGTCTCTCGGTTTGCTGAATATTTCAAACCGGTGAAATAATGTTTACCTGGAATCCATTGGCGCACAGGAGTTTTGAGTCACGATTAAAGACGAATACTGGTGTTACTTAAAAACAGTTGATATTATATAGCTTTTTTGGTAGCCAGCATGATGGGCTGAGACGTTTCATAAGTGGAAGGTCTTGGTTTTTCCTGGGCTGATCAGGAGGTAAGCGATGTCTCCTTATCCTCTTCTTGACTTTTCCCTATTCATCTCTATGTTTTGTAAACATACCCGAGGATAAACAATACAATGGGGAGGCAATGGTATGAAGAACACAAAAATTCAACACATA
>CALZIH010000329.1 GCA_945787305.1 uncultured Desulfobulbaceae bacterium
TTACGCTTTGCAGCCCTAATTGATAGAGGTTGGGGATTCCTGTAAGATCTGAAAGGATATAATATCCGTCAAAACGCATCAATGGATTGGCATTAAAAAGCAGGGAACTGATGCCGGCAATGATGACCGTTCGGTGGGCAATCATTCCCGTGGTCGAATCAGGATCGCGTTGCCACATGAGCAGGGCTATCCAGGCAATGCCGAGTTCAATGAACATGCCGGCCACGGCCACGTGGATCCGTTGCCAGCGGGACGGAAATTTCCAGGAGGCTGTCGCGTTGACATATGTAAGTGGAATAAAGAGAATGAACAGAAGCCCTGCCTCAAAAACTTTGCCGCCGTAGCGGTAGCAGACCAGGGCATGGAACAATTCATGAACGACCTTCAATCCGAGCCAGATCATCCAGAGGAGCAGGAGATTCATCGGGGAAAAAAACCCGGTGGTTTGACCGGTAAACTCCTGCCAATGGGAAGTGAGTGTAGACAGGGCGAGAAATCCGGTGAACAACCACAACAGAGCAAAGAAAGGGCCGGTAAGCCAATGCAGCCAGGGTGAGGTTTTGCGGAGAAATGAGTCGGGGTTGAATAGCGGAATCTTAAACGATATCAGATTCATCCGGTTGAATTTGCGCATGTCCTGTATCTGTTTTTCGCGGTTCAGCAGGTTGGTCAAGGTTTCCGGATTATTGGTCTGCAACAGTTCCTTACCTGCCAGCCAGGAAAGAATGGTCTGTGCGTGTTCAGCCGTCAGTTCAATATCCGTATCTGCAGCTGTCCGTGTCAGGAGGTCCTCAAACGATGCAGACTGGTTGAGGTTGGCAAGCAGGAGGTATTCTTCAGGGCCAACTCGGTAGTAGATGTTTCGGGCTGTATCCTCGAGAATATAATGCGACTGGTTTGCGTCGTGAACTGGGGTGAATCGAAGTCCGGGACGTAGGCGGGGCAGTGCGCTGAGGTGAGCGGAGTCCATGGTTCACAGCAAGGTATCAAGCAGGCGAAGGAGCGTGTACCAGGGCTTATGAAAAATGATCCAGCCCAAGGATTTAGTGCCGACATGGATTGTTGCCTTGCCTTGCATGCCGGGACGCAACTTGTTGTCTGGATTATCAAATTCGAGAACGCCGATAAATACATTTCGGTTGTTGCGCAGCTGTGCTTTCGGTTCGATACGGGAAAACTCTTTCTGCCAGAGAGCATCAGGATAAGCGTCGAAACGGACCTTAACCTGTGCCTGTTCATGAATTCGGGAGATGGTTTCTTCAGCTATGGTCACCTCAACATCCATGTTCGCCAGGGGAGCCACCTCAAACAGGGTTTGCCCTCTGCTTACCGGGCTGCCCTCAGCGCGTTGCAGGTCACCGCTGAGAACGATACCGTCAACCGGGCTGATGATGGTCAGATGATTGAGCCGTTCCTGCAGCCGGGTCACCTGTTGTTCATATCGAAGTGCATCCAGGCGGGCCACCTGTGCTGCAGCAATATTGCCTAATGCGGTTGCCTGGTCACGCATCTTCCTTGCCTTGTCAAGTTCCGCCTGGAGAGCTGCGCGTTCAACTTCAACTTCCCGGCCGTCCAGGCGGGCAAGTATCTTGCCTTCTGTTACCGCATCTCCGGGGCGAACCATGGTTTTTTCAAGCAAACCATCATATCTGGAAACGACAAACCGGGCAATTTTCGGTCGGACGACTGCTTCTGCGGCCAAGCGGTATGGCACAGGGAGAAAAAGTAACATGAGAAAAACAGCAGCCACAGCGGCGGTTACTTTCTGTTGCAGGGACCAGTTTGTTTTTGCCTGCAAGCGACTGAGCCGGTTTGCATTTACTTTGCTGGAATTTGTGAGGCAGGGCAACAGTTCGCTCAGCAGGGTACTATAGCCTTGCAAGGTGCGTAGCGACTCTTTGGTCTCGGCGGCTGTATTCCAGATAAGTAGCAAAACAGCCTGTACTGTCCCGTCAGCGCTTGCAAGGGGCTGGGTCACAACTCGAGCCCCGCCATGACTGCGGCCAATCTCTTCAAGCACCAGCGAAGTGCGGAATACCCGGTCAGTATCTTCAGGCCAGCACAATGATGTATTGCGGAGGATACATTCATCGACACCTTTTTGAAGAAGCCGGATCGGCTCTGTTCGTTGGTCGAAGGAAGCGACATCGGAAACAGCAGCCAATCGACCTTTTTGGGTATCGGAAACCAGGGCCATAGCGCAGAGATCGGCACCGGTCAATAGTTTCAGAGACTGGTTCAAGTGCTGCAAACGCTCCTTACCCGGAGGCAGGGAAAAAATCCTGACCAGTTGATCAAAGAGAGGGCCGGCAGGTTCTTGCGGTGCGCTGATCTTGGCGGATGGATTTTCCTTCAGGTGCTGATCAAGTAGAGCTGCAAGTAACTGCAGGGTTACGAGAAATGGCGAGAGTGAGTCATTTTCTGTAACGAGAAGCACAGATAGGCAACCTTTATCCTGCGGTAAAGGACAACTTATGCAGAAAATGGATGCCTTTTCGTCTACCAGCTTGTAACAGGTCCTTTCCTGTTCAAGCGCATCTGTGGCGCAATCGGCCATTTTCTGCTCAAGGGATGAGCCCAGGGCCTGCATCTGGCGGGAGAGTAGGGAAACTTCCGAATTTATTGCCTGGTCCCGGCCAATAAAATAGATAGCACCTCCGGAATTTATAAGCGCGATGGCCTGCTGGAGAAATTTATGCAACAGCGTTCGTCGGTCATCGGAAAGAAAAGAGGTGCTGCCAAACGCTGCCGTCAGCCTCTGAAAATCAGGGGCAGTGAGTGTGAATGTTTCCTGTCTGTGTTCAGGATGTTTTGGCACAATGCTTTACTGTTTGATATCCGGGAGCTTAGCCTGGGCTTCCGCTGGAATTTTTTCACCGGCATCCTGCTGCGTGAGGATGCTGCCCAGAACTGCATGCAGGCGACGGGCGCCGGCCAGTGTCATGGCCATTCGGGTATGGATGGGCAAGATGGTTTCGTCGTTTGCCGGATCACTCAACGGACCTGAGGAAAAGTTGATGGTGACGTCTTCAGCACTGGTATTGATAATAAATTGCGAGGCAAAGAGTGCTGAGGTCTCATTGTAACGGACTTTGATCTGTTGTTGGCTCTTTTTTTCTGTCATGGGATTTTTCTCCGGAAAAATGGTCGAGGGAAAGGGTACAGCGGCTGCCGCTCTGCAGCCCATAATTTGTATTTGCCAGGATAATGCGAACCGTGGTGGTACTGCTCTGGGCATCAATGACCGGTGAGACAAAGTCGACCACTCCGGTTTCTTTGCGCCCGGCAACTTCGAGAGGGATCTGTTGCTGTTCTTTTACTTTGCGGGCGAGATGTGGCGGGATATGAAAAAGTAGATTTTGACGACAACACCTTCTATGGGGCTGGTCAGCTTTTTTTTGGCAATTTCTGTTTCAATGACCTCGGCTTCAAGTCGTCGTAATTGTAGTTTCTCTCTCTCTCTTTGTACCTCCGCCTCAGCCATGACGAGTTCGGTCCGGGCGACGTGTAATTCCTGCGGACGCACATTGCCTGTTTTTTCAAGCTCCTCCAGCATCCTGACCTTGTTTTTGCGCATGGATACCAGGGCCCGGGCCGCATCAATGCCGCCATGGAATTTTGCGGCCTGCCGGGTCTGTTTCAAGCGGCTCTTCAACACATTGCTGTCAAGCTCGGCTAGCAGGGTGCCCTTGTTTACCGTATCGTTTTCCCGCACATGGACGCTATCGATCCGGTCACGGTAGGGCGTAGAGATATCAACAACGCTGGCTGGTTCGAGAAAGGTCTCAAAGGTTTCGGCTGAAACCGCCCATGCCGACGAGAGAATCCAGGCTGCCATTACCATGGCAAGTGTTCCTTTTATCCGGCGTTGAGCCGGGAATGCACACCTCACAAGTGGGGGGTTAGTATAAACAAAATACATCTTGAGACGTAGCGGCTGCTCTCTTGTCCGGCATGGGAACAAAGCGATCCTGTCATTGAGCATTTTTAGCCTGGCCAACACGAATGACCGGCAGCTCATCTCCATCTTCTGGGTGTTCTTCTTCAATGGTAATATTATTGGTGCTGACCAGTATACCCATGGCCCTGTAGAGATTATACAGTGAGTAATTGTAGGTTAATTCACTTTGTGCAAAAAGATCTTCGGATTCGCTCAGCCGTTCACCGGCATCCATCAAACGGTAGAGGACGTCTCCGTACGGCTCATTGTTGGCAAGCAGGTAGTCAATCCGTGACAGTAATGCGTTAACCTCCTCGTCATCGGAGAGCATGATTTGGTAACTCTGTACCATGGAACGGTAGTTTTTGACAAGTTCACGGAAGGAAATCCGGGCCTCGAGCAATACATTTTCAACAGTGGTGTCCAACTGGTGCAGAAGTTGCCGTATCTCGAGTTTTTTTCTCAGGTTTCTTGCCTGGGCGCCGTTATTTCCAAGGGGAAACTCAAAACGCAGTCCAGCGATATAGCTGGGGCTCCCTTCGTCAAATTGATTGGAATACGATGTCCCGTATTCGTAATCTCCTTCAAGACCCTTGACATAGGTCTGGAAAAAGAGATCCAGGTCAGGCCGAAGTTCGTTTTCAGACCGTTCCAGTCGCAGATAAGCCGATTGGATATGTTTGATAGCCTGTGCAACCTCGGGACGGTTGTTCAGAGTGGTTTGCAGAGCCTTGTCAAAACTGATATCAAACAAGGAGTGCACAGGCAGTTGGTTGGTTACCATTTCCAAACCGGATGCATTGAGTAGTTCCGGGTCATTGACCAGTGCCCTGATGCGTGACTGGGCATTGAGCATCGCAAATTCGGCCTGCATGGCGGCAAGTTCGTGCGCATTGACCTGCGATCTGGCACGCGCCAACAGGCTGGGAGGAACATCCATGGCCGTGCGTTGTTGCATTTCTTTGTAGATTTCCAGACTTTTTTCAGCAAGTCTTTTTTTCTGCAGCAGCAGAGAACGCTCAAGGTAGAGTCCCCAGTATGCGCGGGTCACCTCCAGCAGGTGACTTTCGATATTACGCCGCAACTCTTCCCCGGAAATTTTGTGATCTATGGTTGCCAGGTCAATGGGCGAGCGGTTGTAGGCGATGCCAAATCGTTTGAGGAGTGGTTGCTTGATGGTAAAGTAGGTTCCGGTGCGTGCCTGGTCTAGCGGGTTGAAATAAATCGAGTTGGTATCCATGTCACCAACATTCTGCTTCAGTTCAACCTCGGTGCCGGTAAGGAATTTCTTACGAATACCGTATTCAAGATTTTTCGAATTTTCTTTATAACGGAGGGGGCCACCTGTCTTCAGGTCGTCGCCAACGGGTTCATTCAGATCGTTCAACCGACCCTCGGCAAATACTCTGAAATCATAGGGACCTTCCGCTTCCTGGATGGTGGTTTCACGGATAAGCGGCAGATCACTGAACACCTTAATCTGTGAGGAATATTTCAGTGCCCTGGTAAAAAGCGCGGTGACATCAGTTTCAATGTTGGGAACCGCCTGGTTGATCTGGTTGTTGACCTGTGGCTGCCACCAGGGGGTGTACTCCTCGGGAATGGAACCGGAGCCGAAGGAAAGGCTGTTGTTGGAGGTTCCGGCAAAAATACTGGTATAGCTGTTTTCAGCCTGCTCCATCTGTTCTATGACGGAGCTATACCGCTTGAAGAGTTTTTCTTTCAGTTGATCGTAATCAAGTTCACTGTCTTTAGACGCCTTTACTACCACCTCGTAATCGGTAGGGGGTTCATTTTCTGCATGAACGGTGGTGATAATGCATGAGCATGTTCCTACGGCAGCCAAAGTCAGTATTGCTAATCGGTTCATTCTTCTTCCTTTTCAAGGGTATCAGTAGGTATTGTTTGCTGGATGGGTTGATGGCGCAAAAAATTCATAGCCGTTAAAACCATTCCATTTCAGAGTAAAGGTGGAGAGGTTGCTTGCATGCATAGTCTGGATCAGTGCGGTCGGCAGATGTGAAATTATTGTTTCAACATCAAGCTGTATACTGGAAAAGACCATGCTGCTGAAGTTGGGATTATAATAGGTCCGCATGTTAAAGAAACCGGCACTGCTTGCATTGTATGTTGACATGGTCTGTTCAACGGTCATGTGATGCGGAAGGTCAAACATGATGGTTCCCGGGAAACTGGCCAGCCAATTACCAGCAGTATCCGCCATAATGGATTGTTCTCCTATCTGGTTGCCCATGGCGTCATAGAGAATAAATTCAAGTGTCGTCCCGGGTTCTGCACGACCGGTGTAGATTGGTGAAACCGGGAGGATCGGTTTCTGCCAGGGGATCTCGTCAAACGGATAAAGGACGATTTCCTCATCGACTCGGG
>CALZIH010000330.1 GCA_945787305.1 uncultured Desulfobulbaceae bacterium
CAGGATCAGCGACATCTTCGGGCTAGCTGGAATCACCTTGTTTCCGTGGATCTATTTCTCTGATAATCGCGCTGACATTTTTTTTATTAAACCCTTTGTACCCTTCCCGGCGCTCAATATTTTCCAGATGGCTGCCAACCGAGCCATGTTGCAGGAAGGTATCAGCCTGCTTGGGGGAAATCCTATGCTCATCCAGCAGGTGTTGGATACGGGAAGCATCCACCGGCCACATTTCCGCAACTGAAAAAGCCTGTTTCAGGTACGAAAAATCGCTAAAAGGCGCCATATACTGCACACGATAATCTGCAAGGTCGGCAATCAGACGATCAAATTCAAAAAGCGCGGCAAGGTGATGCATACCTGCTTTTAAGATCGAATCACCATGAAGGGCGCACCAGAGACCGACGGTTCCAAGGGTCTCTCGTTCCTCAAGATCGTTTGCTGAAAAGTCGATATTCACTTCCTCGGGACTAAGGTCCACATCCAGAAACAGGGTCAGACCGGCCTCTCTGTTTTCCATTACCTGTGCCCCCCAACCGGCATCACCGCCGGCGTAAAACCGTTCTCTTTTGTCAAAACCAAGCAAGGTGAACAGGTTAATCAAGCTGCTGAAATGCCGCCGCGAGCTACGAAAGGTATGATGATCGTGGTTGGCCCAGCCAAGACCAAGGACATCGTGCCGGCTCTTCTGCAGACGACCGGCAAAATTGCGTGATAGCCAGTAATCACGTTCTGCCATACAAACCACCTGCGCTGCCAGATCCTGCCCGAGGGTTTCAATAAGCCTTGTGGCCAGGTCGAACATCCTGTTGAAAACAGCCTGTTCGTCCTCCAGCCAGCGTGGTATATTTTTCCAGGCTTCAATCGCTGCCAGATAGTCCCGAAGGTGGCATTCATCCGTATAAACCGGCTCAAACGTTCGGGTGCCCCTTCGCTCGATTGCAAACATTTTGATACTGTTTTCGCGGGAGACTTCCGCCCGCCGATAAGGACTGAAGATGCTGCCTTCAATATCGGCGGAATACTTGTTTGCCTGGAGGAAATCACTTATACTTTCTACCCGAACCGCAAAGCCTTTCTGCTCGGCGGAATCGTTGCCCATGAGAACAACCGACGGCAGATAGACGCCGGGATGGGCGTATGCAATACGTGTATCCGAGCTGGTACCGACAAAACCCAGCATGTCGAGTGTCTGCCGCAGCTGTTCGCTATCCGGCATCAAAATATGATCGATCCAGTCCAGCAGCCTTGTACTGGTATGCGTGAACAGACGTTTTTCAAACCGGCTGATTGCAGGGCTTTTTTTCCTCCACTCCGCAATCATGTCGAGAAACAGGTTCTCAACCTCCGGCGACCGTTTCCAGTACAACCCTTTTACTTCCGTCATCGTTGCTTCCCCTCACATGGAGCGTAGACTGCAAAAACCCGGTGGCTTGCTAAAACGAATTTCGCAGCTCATGTCGCAAATTATCGGTAATACTGCCACCTGACAACAGAACCCCTGGATTAAACAATCCATCCGGGTCAAATATCCTTTTCACCTCTTTCATGGTGTTGTAGATCTTGTCTCCCCACTCCTGCTGCAGATATGGCGCCTTGAGTCTTCCGGTACCATGTTCTCCTGCAACAGTACCATTGTAACGAAAAACAGCGCCATACACATCATCTGCCAGTCGCTTGATGCGCCCCTGAAGACCACCTTGGCTTATATCAAAAATAGGCCGCAAATGAAGGTTACCGCTGCCCGCATGCCCATAAATGGCGGTTTCGACAGCGTGCTTAGTAAAAATATTTTGCAACTCGATGATGAAATCCGCCAAATGCCGGGGATCCACTCCCACATCATTGACCACGGCTAGCGCTTTAAGGTTGGGTCCCAGATTATTAAGGAACGGAAGTATCTGTTTACGGAGTTTCCACAGCCGGGCAATGTCCGCTTCATCGGTAGCGACTACAGGTTCTCGTGCCATGGTAAAGCCTTCCTGGCGCAGTATTTGTTTAACCGCCTCTATTTGAGTGTACATATCATGGCCATCAAATTCGACCAGGAGGGTATGATTTTCTCCTTCCAGGACATTATTGCGGTACTCTTTTTTGCCCATCAGCAACGCCGTCTCCCGGCTGATGATTTCAATGGCGGCAACGCCAAGATTGCGGATGGCATTCACCGCTCGAGCAGCTTCAGCAAGATCTGCAAAATACAACAGCATGGTGGCTCTGGAATTTTCGTACGGTTCGGCCAGGAGTTCCACCTGCGTAATGTAGCCAAGAGTTCCATTGCTGCCGGCAAAGAGCTGCGCCAGCATTTTACCGGCTGTCCCTTGATTTTTATCGAGAAAGGAAAAGAGATTATAGCCGCTGGAGGTCTTCATTAAACGCCTTGCCTCAAGCACACCTCGTATGCTGGTGTCACTGAGTATACGCTGCGACAGGGTATCCAGTTGTTTGAGGATTCGTGTAGGAATGGAACCTGGTTCGGAAGTATTGACCAGTTCGCCTTGCGGAGTAACAAATTCAATATGTTCAACAAAGCGATCTATGGAGCCATATTTCAGAGCATGTGGCCCGCTGGCTTTGGTGGCGACATTGCCGCCGATCTGACTGATCCCGGCACTGGAAACATCGGCTGGCAGATGGTACCCTTCTTTCTTCAGCGTATCCTGCAACGCATTATGGAGCATGCCGGCCCGTGCGGTGATAGAGGCGTGTGTATCTTGCGAATTGAAAGACTTCACCTGCTGCCAAAATCCGTCATGGGGTAAGGCGACAACGATCTCTTTGCCCAAAGCACCGCCAGCTGTACCTGATCCTCCGCCCCGTGGGGTAATATGAAACCCTTCCCCAGCCGCAAAGCGAATGACTTTTTGCAGATCTTCCACATCATAGGGCTGTACAACTGCCAGCGGTCTGATTTCATAGATGCTGTAATCATGGGAAAACCTGGTCAGGGTTGTCTCATCGCTAAGAACCTGTCCCTGAAGCAGGGACTGCAGTTTATTGACGACGCCTTTCTTGCCGCTGAGAGCGGTCATGTGCCACCCCCCGCACATGGGTCCTGAACAATTTTCAGGCTTGGATACACGCCTTTGCTCAAGGCCTTACGGATAATGTCGGTACCGGTAAGAATTTCATCGGCAGTTACGTTTAAATGGGGCCGGAAACGAACACCCTTTTCCCCGCATCCTGCAATGAGGAGCTTATCCTGCAGCAAGGCCTTGAGCAGTTTATCACGCATCTGCGTGTCCGGCATGTCAAAAGCACACATCAACCCTCTTCCCCTGACATTACTGATTACATCGGAAAATTCCAGTGCCAGCTGCTGCAGTTCACCTAACAGGAGTTC
>CALZIH010000331.1 GCA_945787305.1 uncultured Desulfobulbaceae bacterium
AAATTCAAAATACTCCTTATTTTTTAATATATCATTTAAGGGCAATTGGTTTTTTTTTTGTTTTTCATTGGAAGTCTCTTTAATCACTATTTCCAATGCATCCAAATTATAATCACTATGCTCTGGTAACCGACAATCCGGTTTTCACCACCTCGGCGAAAGGGGGTAAAATTTTAGTTGATTCCATATACACCATAGCGGATACCAACGGCTGCTCCTGCGAACAAATCCTTGACACAAAACCTGGGGATGACATTGGGGAATACGAGCATGGTTGCACGAATGGAACCATGGAAAACTGGATAACTATGGGAGGATGGGCTATACCTGAATAAGTCTCTCTCCAGATAGCATTCTATTTTAGTTTTCCTTGAAGGGCGATCACTAATTTGTATATTGTGATCGCCCTTTTCATTTATAAAGAGAACTCGTACAATTCATCCCATCAATCATAAACCCAACCTATCCCGCTGAATTCATAACCTATTTCCAGGTGTCTCCATCTTCCTCTCCTTATGAGCACGATCCTTTCACTCGGAGAGGGACCAAGTCCTCAATAACCATGTTCGACTTTTAACTGGTCATTTATAAGCGCTTATTTTCTAACAATATTTCCCTTTTAAAATACGGGAAGCCTCGACAATTGCGCATATTTTTTTATATGCGACCTCTTCAATATTGACCGATCGGCTGGCAAAACAACCAAAACCACAATCAGTATTAAGAAACAATTGCTCCGGCTTGTAATACTCTAAAGCCTTCTCGGCTTTTGCCACAATATACTCAACAGACTCAACGTCGTCAGTACGGGGATTAACAACACCCAGTCCCAACTCACGATCCGAGAGTGAACGGCCCACCACTTCGATATCACCAGCCCGTGGCGTTGCATATTCCAGGACGAACTGGTCAATTTTCATTCTTTCAAGGGCGGGCAACAGTTTTGCGTAGTCCCCTGTCAACAGCACCTCTTCCTGCTTGCTCCAATTCCCGCGGCAGATGTGGACACCGACCCGTATTCCGTCTATTCCTTTAACAATCCTGTTGATCAGATCGGCTGCGAACTCCAGTTCCTTACCCGCGTCCCGGCGGGTAGCAAGGGTAGCTCACATAAATGTTCGCCGATCGCAATCCTCTGACATAAAAATTTCCGTCAGAATCGGTTCGTCGAACTGGACAAAATCACAACCGTTGTCTCGTAGTTCGATAAGTTCTTCTCTGAGGATGTTAACTATGTCGTCAGCCATCCGTATGTGGTTCGGATACGCCTTGCGAGTGAGTTCAGTAACCCACATGGAACGCGTCAGCAAGTATGGTCCCGGAAGTGTAATTTTGACAGGTTTCTTCGTTAACCGTTTCAGAAATTTCAGGTCTGCAAGAGCCAGGGGCTCTCTCCGGGATAACTTGCCGATGCAGGTGGGATTTTTTACCGCTGATGCCGGCATATCCATGGTGCGCAGCATCTCCTCGAATTCAGCCTTATCCTCGACATAATCAAGCATGTCGGCCAGTGACATAAGACGCGTTCCGGCCACCTTATCGGTTATGAAGGCATAAAAACTTTCCCTGCGATGCTCACCGTCCACCAGAATATCCAGTCCCGCCTTTTCTTGCAGTGCAACGGTCCTGCGGATTTCATCTTCTGCCACCGTCAGATAGTCGTCCTTGGCAACTGCTCCCTTCTGATAGCCCCGCAATGCTTTCAGCATCTTTTTTGAGCGAGGCCATGAACCCACCTGTGTTGTTGAAAAGGCCTGATTACAAGTCATAATCTTACACCAATGCCAATTTTATATTGAGGTCTACCGCTTTTGCCAGGGTTGCGGCGACAGGTGACCGGGACACCGTCCGATTCCAGGCCTGCCGGACCTTTTCCTCATCGTCAAAGGTTGAGGCAAAACATTTCAACTCGATTTCTGATACGGATGGATCGCCGTCTTCAAGTCCCATGTGAGCTAGTATATTATGCAATGAACCGCTGAGTTAAATCTCGATATCGTCGACTTCCAGATTGTCTTTTGCACACTCGGTTGAAAACGCTGTGCTGAGTGATCCTGCCAGAGCTGCAAAGAGGTACTCAACGGCACAGGGATGTTTGTCCTTCTCTTCAAAGCTTGCGGGTTGACCGATCTCAAAAGAAAAATTTCGACTATATACCATTGACTTCAGGTGTCCCTGTGCACGGGCGCGAAGCCGCCACTCATACCGTTTAGCCTTATCGAGATCCTCCTTGAGCGTTTCCTCTTCCCTCTTTTCAGGAGTACCTCGTTGTATAAAGTAACGGCTGAAGCCGTCACCGGCTTCTTTGCCAAGATACTCGTGGCCTGACATCCGGCACCATGGAGGCAAGTCATCAGCGACCGTAGGCTCCCTGCTGCGCATTTCAAGAATCCCCTCCACAGGGGTTTTAAGCATGTGTTCACGAATCAGAAGGATCAACCCGGAACCACAATCCAGATCCCCGCCGTCGAATATCACATCAGGGGTAACTGTACTCAGATTTTCATTCATAACATGCCCCCATGAGACGAGACATCAATACGCTACGCTCGGGGAGCCTGCAGACAGCCATTCGACCAGGGCGGCGCCACCGGCTGGCGTTGCACCTTCAACGAGATGCTCTTCTGAAATTCCACGTTTTTTCATGCAAGGCGTACATACATATATCTTGCCTCCCGCCTTGATAAATTTCTCGACCAAGTCTTTGAGCGGCGCAAAAGGAGCACCCTCATCCACCTTGTTCATCTCCTCGGGAACGGCACACCACACACCATCCGAGCTGAGAAAAACCAGGGTTTCCTTTTCACTGCCCTGGGCCGCATTGGCAACGACAAAACCGAGTGTCGCCTTGTCATGGTCGGTCTTACAATGGGTTATGGTCACGCAAAATGTGTTCGACATCTTTATCTCCTTACTAAATGAGGTTTAAGGGTGATTAGATAATACGGATGGGTTGAAATTGTCAGTTCGTTCTTCGTCATTCGGCACCATGCAGGGAGTTCGATCGGAGCACCCGGATCGTGGGAGATCACCAGAATCCGGAGGCCCGGTTCCTGGTCTCTGGTATACAGATGCAAGTTTACAATCACTCTGCCGCATGTTTCATCCCCACCATCAAATTCGTCATCAAAATCCCATTCCGGAAGCTCGACCTTATTTTTCGCCTGCCGCTCTTCCTTTTGATGTGCTGCCCCTGCCGGGCAGGAAACCGCCTTTTTGCTGTTACTTTTCAAACGCATTGATGGTGTCCAATAAAAGTTGCGCTGGAGGCAAGCGCAAGAATGATCTCTGCCATTTCTTCTGATAATTGTCGGTGTCGTAAAAAGCCTCGCCACCGACGGC
>CALZIH010000332.1 GCA_945787305.1 uncultured Desulfobulbaceae bacterium
GTGCAGTATACGCATGGTATTTTTCATGCCCAGTTGAGGCTCATTCGAGAGTATTATAAGATTGGGCCGGGCGAAATCGACCAGCCGGCTTTTCCCCTTTTCGCTTTGTTTTCTGCAGCACTTGGTGCCATGACTGTCCTGCCGGATATGGATCCAAGCCGGCCGGCTCAAGTGAACCCGGCAAAATTTATCCATACCCTGCTCGATCAACAGGTTACGTATTCCTTTGGCTCACCTGCAATTTGGAATGTGGTCAGCCGCTACTGTTTGCAGCACGGAATTGTCCTGCCGATTAGAAAAATTCTCATGGCCGGGGCACCGGTATCGGGTGAATTGGTAGAACGGGTCAGTAGGATCATGCCTGCAGGTGGAGAAATTCACACCCCTTATGGCGCCACCGAGAGTTTACCTATCGTTTCCATCAATGGCGAGGAGATTCTAGGGGACTGTTGGACCCTGACCACAGAGGGAAAGGGGGTCTGTGTCGGCAGGCCATTGCCGGGAATAGCCATTAGCATTATTCGTCCTGTTGAGGGGGCAATATTGTCCTGGGATCAGGTGGAATTGTTACTGCAGGGCGAGATCGGAGAAATAGTGGTCAAGGGGCCGGTGGTGACCCATGCCTATGATCATAACCTTCAGGAAACAGCGGCGGCAAAGATTACCGATGGGAGTTCGTTGCGCCATCGGATGGGTGATATGGGGTATCTTGACGGTTTGGGACGGCTTTGGTTTTGTGGGCGTAAGGCCCATGTGGTACATGCTGAAAACGGTCCGATGTACACCATCTGCTGCGAGGCAATTTTTAATACCCATCCCCAGGTGATCCGTTCCGCCTTGGTCGGAGTTGGAAGAATTGGTAAACAAAAGCCTGTTATCTTGGTTGAAAAAAAGACCGGTACCGATGAGAAACAACTGCTTCAAGAGTTGCTGGATCTTGCGGGAAAGCATGAGTTGACCCGTACGATTATGACTTTTTTTATCCATCCGAATTTTCCCGTCGATATTCGCCATAACGCTAAGATATTTAGAGAGAAACTGGCACGATGGGTCGTGAAAAAAGGCAGTTCGTGCGAGGATGGACTCTGAAAATGAAGATATTCATGGAGGTTCCATGAACAGGGTGGTTGTGACCGGTGGCGGGGGGTTTATAGGGTCGGCCATAGTTAAGGATTTACTTGCCCGTGGCGACCAGGTGTCCGTTGTCGGCCGATCTCGTTACCCTGAGCTCAGCGCCATGGGAGCCATCTGTCTCCAGGGTGACATTGGTGATCAGGTATTTATCGAGCATGCATTTTCTGGGGCCGATATGGTGTTTCACGTTGCTGCCAAAGCCGGGGTTTGGGGGAGCTGGCCAGAGTATTTTCATGCCAATGTTGTCGGCACTGCTAATGTCATACGAAGTTGTCGAAAAAAACATGTTCCTGCTCTGGTGTACACCTCAACGCCATCCGTGGTCTTTGACCGTGATGATTTGCAAGGTGTGGATGAGCAGACGCCATATGCAAAAAAGCCACTCTGCCATTATGCAACCAGTAAGATTATTGCCGAAAAATTGGTTCTGCAAGCCAATTCCCAAGAGTTGCAGACTACGGCTATCAGACCGCATCTGGTTTGGGGACCTGGGGATCCGCATCTGATCCCCCGACTGGTCGACCGTGGCCGCCGCAATATGCTCAAAATAATCGGTGATGGTCGAAATAGGGTAGACATTGCATTCATTGACAATGTTGTCCGTGCCCACCTTTTGGCGGCAGAAAATCTTATGAGTAGTGGAGGTGCTGCCGGGCGGGCGTTTTTTATCGGCCAAGACCAACCGATTGTTCTGTGGGACTGGATTAATACCCTGTTTGCCGAAATAGGGGTCAAGCCGGTTCGCAGGCGCGTGCCGTTATTTCTGGCCTATCTTGTCGGTGGGTTACTTGAAGCTGTATACGGTAGCTTTAACCTTGCAGGGGAACCGAAGATGACCAGATTCGTTGCCTTGCAGCTGGCAAAGTCCCATTGGTTCAGTCATGCTTCAGCTATAAACATTCTTGGATACCGGCAGGAAACATCCACCCAAGAGGGAATGGATCGACTTCTTCGATCATATCACTACTGATCCCTCACCCCTATCACAGATATATTCTTCTGTAGTAAAACATCAATTTTTTTGAAGAGCGCCTTGGCACATGAGCTGGCGGGAAACTCAGGAAAGAATCCTGGTTCTTGAGGCTAAAATGAAATGTTTTTTACTTAAAAAAGGTTTGACAGCGGCTGGTTTTTTCAGTAGTTATCGTGACGTGAGCTGAACCGCCATTCACTTTTAAACATGTAGAGCGGAATTTTTTCGAGTCATCAGGAGTGCTTGCTATGATTACAATCGACATTACGTTGGTAATTCACATCATCAATATGATCGTTTTGATGGTCGTTCTTAATGCAATTCTCTACAAGCCGGTCTTGGGTATTTTAGAGAAGCGCAGGGACAAGGTTGATTCTCTGAATAATGATGTTGAGCAGTTTGAGGAGAATGCCCGTCATCGTCAGGCAGAGGTCGATAAAAAAATTCATGAAGCAAGTATGAGAGCGAAGAAAGCTCTTGATGGTGCTCGCAGCGAGGCACAGGCAGCAGGTGCTGACAAGCTGGCCGTTATTCGTGAGGAGGCGGATGGCGAAAAGGAAAAACAGCTGAGCGAGCTTCGTTCCCAGATCGATACAGCCAGAAAAGAGCTTCAGGATAATGCAGCTGGGTTTGCCCAGGAAATGGCAGGAAAGATACTTGGAAGGAGTCTGGAAGCATGAGAGCACAAATTGTGAAAATTGTTCTGCCGGTACTGCTGGCGATCGCGCTATGCATGGCGCCGTCAATTTTCGCCTCGGTACATGGGGCAGCGGAAACTATTGGCGATGATCAGGCGCTGCATGGGGTTGAGGCTGCACATGAGGAAAATAAAGCAGCTGAAGCTCAGAAGCATGGTGATGCTGCAACTGCCCATCATGAAGCGGATCTGGCTGCCGAGCATAACGCTGAGGTGCAAGGCGCTGCTCACGGTGAGGACGCCCATGGAGGCGGCCATAGCGCGCCGATGATTACAGCAGACAAGCTGAAAGATTTATTCTGGCGAACAGTTAACTTCATCGCCCTTGTCGTCCTTCTGGTGAAATTTCTTGCAAAGCCGATCAGTTCTGGATTGTCAGGTCGTCGCCAGCAAATTAAAGAGGAGTTGGAAGATTTGCAGGCCAAGAGAGATGAGGCTGAACGTTCCTATAAGGAGTTCGAGTCCAGGCTTGCCGGCATGGAAAAAGAGATGGAAGTCGTTGTTGAGAAAGCCATAGCTCAAGCGGAAAAC
>CALZIH010000333.1 GCA_945787305.1 uncultured Desulfobulbaceae bacterium
AAGGACAACTGTACATGTTCCAGAATCATGCACAAATAACAACATCACACTCCATACCGGGCTTTCGCGAAGTCCCTAAAACCGGCGTCATCTACGTCATGAGTGAAGCCGAAAAGCTCGGTTTCACCTACGACAGTGCGCAATGGGCGAATCTTGGTCAGGGATCACCCGAAACCGGCCCTCTTGCCGGTGCCCCTCCCCGCATCGAGTCTCTGGAAATCCCCCCTGCCGGCCACCGGTACGCGCCGGTGGAGGGCGATCTTGTTTTGAGACAACGGGTTGCCGAATTGTACAATGAATTGTTCCGTAAAAACAAAACCTCCAAATATACCTACGAAAACGTATCGATTTCCGGAGGCGGACGTTCTGCTCTGACCAGGGTTGCAGCAGCGCTCGGCAATGTAAACATGGGCCACTTTCTCCCGGACTACACGGCCTATGAGGAGCTGCTTAGTATTTTTCGCGCATTCAGCCCGATACCACTGTTGCTCGACCTTGAAACCGAGTACCAGATGTCATCAGATGCCTTGCGTAAGCGGATCATGGGCCTTGGGCTCTCCGCTGTCCTTGCAAGCAACCCCTGCAACCCGACCGGTCAACTCATTGCCGGGTCCTGTTTGCGAAAATGGGTTGAAGTTGCCCGTGAGACCCACTGTACGCTGATACTGGATGAATTTTATTCCCATTTTGTATATCGCCGGGTATCAGAAAAGCCGTTCCAACTGGTTTCTGCTGCCGAATACATATCGCCGGGTATCAGAAAAGCCGTTCCAACTGGTTTCTGCTGCCGAATACCTGGATGACGTCAACCACGACCCGGTTATTATCATAGACGGTCTAACCAAAAACTGGCGCTATCCGGGTTGGCGCATCAGCTGGACACTTGCACCAAAACCGGTCATAGACCTCATTGCCAGTGCCGGATCCTTCTTGGACGGAGGCGCAAACAATCCCTTTCAAAGGGCCGCTATACCTCTTCTGGAACCAAAACTGGTGGTTCAAGAATGCATAGCGATTGGGCAGCAGTTCAGGAAAAAACGCCGCTACATGCTTGACCGACTAAAAACACTGGGTATTCGAGTCGAGGTCGAGCCCGATGGGGCCTTTTACCTCTGGGCAAATCTTTCTTCCTTACCCAAACCATTGAATGACGGCATGACTTTTTTCAAGGAAGGACTGAAAGAAAACGTCATCACCGTTCCCGGCATTTTTTTTGATGTCAATCCCGAACAGCGCAGACATCTGCGACGGTATGAGCATTATTGCAGAATCAGCTTTGGACCGGAAATGGAAAAACTGGAGCGTGGTCTTGACGCTATCGAAAGATTGATTAAACGCTTTGCCTGAAAGGCAGCCTGAAGCTCCATATGTGAAACCTGTCATTCGATCGCCCGATTTCAACAGACAACATCCTACTTTTTATTAAAATACCGGATTATAATCAAAAAAGTGCCTGGTTGTCAGGTTGCGATAGGTTCTGGTTTCGCTTCTGGCTACAAAAGAATGGGTCACGGCGCCCGTTGCCGTGAATCGCACGCCCTCTAAAAACTCACCGTCCGTAACACCTGTTGCGGCAAATGAGATTTTACGTGAGTTGATAAGGTCTTCAACTCTGAAAACCTTTTCAGGATCACGAATGCCGTGATCGACAGCCTCCTGGCGATCAGCGTCGTTTTCGTAAGATAATTTCCCCTCCATGTAGCCGCCCAGACAGCTTATGGCAGCCGCGACTACGGTTCCTTCCGGTGCAAAACCATACCCCATATAGATATCGGCCTTTTCTCCATTAATTGCAGCAAGACAACCGGATATTTCCCCTTCTTCTATTAGCTTTATTCGTGCACCGCAGCTTCTCACCGCACTGATCAGGTCCTGATGCCGTTGCCGGTTGAGGATACAGACGGTCACGTTTTCCGTGTATTTCCTTAACACCCTGGCCACCCGTTTGACATTGGCTGTTGGAGACTGGTTAATGTCAATGACCTCACCTACTTCCGGGCCAACAACTATTTTATACATTCGTAGATTGGGAATAGACTGAATGGTGCCGTCTTCGGTGATGACCGTGTAGGAGGTGGCATTATTGCGACCGTCTGCCGCAGCATGTTGCCCCTCAAGCGCTACAACCATCAAGTCCATATCCGGGCCGCCGTTGCCAAGGGTATCCGGCAGTTTAAAAATTTCATCGCGGTCGGCAAAGCGGTCGTTAATCACAGAACCGTTAATCATCAACCTGTTCAGGGTCTTGACAATGGCTTGTCTAGCCTGATTCAGAATGTCATCATGGTTTCCAAGTCCTTGAATCCTGGCAACCGTAAGTGCCGCAATCTCGGTGGCCCTGACAATTTCCATTCCATAGTTAATATTCATGATGCAACCCGATGTTTCATTTTATCCATAACGAAATATTCGTAAACTTCAAGGGTAGGGATAGGTTCAGCTAAAAGGAAAACAACCCCTAAAAGGTATTTTCAGCTTTCCTTTGCTTGACCCGGCTCGGCCGTCAACTCTTGAATTCGATGCAAGAGGGCGTCACTTTGCCTTTTCAACAAAACACCCTTTGCCGTATCTTTGATCTTCATTGGCTGCCTGAATTCATCAATAAGCTGAATGTCAAGGGGAGCGGATTCAAGCTTCTGCGCAGCCTCCTGCATCTCTTCCGGAGTAGGAAGGATAATGCCGAAAAGCTGATATGGGGTATGAACCAGGGCATGGCCTCGGTTATAATAGGCTGCGGCAAACCCGCCGTCCACATTTATCGCCACCCCATCGGTTGAGGCCATCTGCTTACCTTTCAGATAGTCAACCGGTGTGTGGCCGTAGACAACCCGCTGAATGCCGAACTCGTCCTTCAACTTCTTTTTGAATGCATCGGCCTGAAGATTCTTCTTCCAATACAGGGTCCTTTCAGTGTGGCTTTCTTTATCAAGGAGAAAATATCGCTCAAAGGTTTTCATAGCGTGTTTGCCGAAAAAAGGAGATTTAGGGCCGCACCAGAGATAAAAAAACAAAGCCTGATCTTGTGCTTCCTGTGGTTCATCTTTGAGATATCTGGCGCCGACCCGCTCTATGGTTTCCTGGACATAGTCAAGCAAGTCCCGCCCCCGTCGGCCAAGAAATTCTTCAAACTCTCCGTCCTCCTTTGAGGGAACCAGCGCATGAATATTGAGGCTATTGTTATGAATGTGGTACGTCTTTCCCTTGGTAAAGAAAAACCTGAGCAGCCTTTTTAATTTTCGGTTGCTGGTGAACTGAAGGGTAAGGTCTTCAATAATCTCCTGTTCTTCCTTGGTGAGCCTTGTCGGATCGTTCAGGTTGATGGTCGGGAAATGGGTATCATTGAGCCCTGCCGTGTCGCCACTTTTCAACATCACAGCCAGACGATCAAGCCAGCGCCTCGATTCCATTTCATATTCGGAAAACGTTGCGATGGTCTGCTCTTCGAGTTTAAACTGAATAACCGCCAGGGCTTTCTCCATGCTCCTGCCCTTTCCGGTTTTTGCCTTGAATTTTCCGGTTATTTTCTCCACCGGATAGGTCTTCTCTGCAAACGTCGCTAATTTTGAACTGTCGAAATTGAGTCGTTCCATCATTTCAAAATGATCATAGCGACAGGTGATGCGCATAGCCTCAGCCACCAGTGACTTATTGCCGGAAACTGCGCCCATCCAGAGAATATCATGATTTCCGAAGACATAATCAACCATGTCCCGATAGGCGGAGGAAGAGAGAATGCGGATAATTTTGTCAGGTTGGGGACCACGGTCAAAAATGTCCCCCAGCACAATAATACGATCAAGCAAAACTTGCCTGATACTGTGGGCGAGATGACTGATCAGTCGTTCCGAAAGCACCTTTTCTTCAAACACATGGTCAGGCACGGGCAGTCCCGAGATCAATCGTTTAATTGTCTTCCGGAATTCCGGCGGAAAAACATCCCTGTTCTGATACCTGATATTTGCCAAGCGGTACTTGAGGATATCAACCAGACAAAAAATAACGTCCTGGGTATCCATCAGG
>CALZIH010000334.1 GCA_945787305.1 uncultured Desulfobulbaceae bacterium
GCAAAATAAGCCAAACAGATGGGAAAAAGAATGGTTGCAAACTTTTGACCAGGGAGCAGTTGAACAGGGAGCTTTCTTTACAGGTGATCCCGGCCCCTCTTTTCGGTACATGGCACCTCTGCTGGTTGAAGAGAGTTGCCTGCAGTGTCATTCCAAACAGGGGTATGAAATTGGTCAGGTTCTTGGTGGCATAAGTATTACAATTCCATATCTGGCACAGAAAAAAAGTATCGGGATACTCATAGGGTCTGGTGTTACGGGAGTGGTTGGAATTATCATTATCCTGTGGGGAGGTTTTGTATTGAACAGAAAAGATCCCAGCTGACCCATGTCGACAAATCATTGAAAAAGGAACACAAAACGGGAAGAGCAGATCAGGAAGCTCCAGGTGGCTGATACAGAGAAACAAATGTGAAAGGTACAAATTTTTAAGATATGATGAGCGAATGGAAGGGGCAACACATCTTGGAGCGTATTAGTATTATGAGCACTATGGGGTCAACAGGTAAAGCGATTGAACTGTGACCACCCCCTGAGGGGGTGGTTTTCTACAACGAAATAACAAAAACCGGACAACATTCGCTGGCCGGTATGTAAAAGGAAGATTCATGTATAAATGAGTATTATTTTTTCCCACCAGTCATCTTCTTCAACTCACCCTCAAGCGCCGCGACTTTTTTCTCCAGTTTTTTGATCGACTTGTTCACCTTATCAAAATTATACCATTGTTGGCCGTTGGCTGCCTCAACAGGATGGTTATTATGAAGATCAGAGGACCAAACTCTCCATGATTCATCCCAGTTAGAAGGATCTTTAAAGCCGAGTAACCTCATTTGTAGATAAGTCAGAGTCGATCTGGTGCCGGTCTGGCAGTAGGCAACGGTTCTGGTATCCTTATCCAAAGATGAAAACGCCTTGTCGGCGATGTCCGCATCTAAATAAGCAATTGCTTTCATTTTGCCTGTTTTGGGGTCTTTAATCTTTTGCAAGGCATCAATATGTGAGATATTGATTGTGGTGTTAGGAACATGTCCACCCCTGAGCGCCCGCATGTCTTTACCTGAGAATTCTTTTTTTGACCGAGCATCAATCATCTGTGTGTTCCCACCATCACCAACAGCTATATTTAAGACTTCATCCGTACTTGCTGTTCTACTGGGCACTACATTTGCCTTGAAGGTTGTGGGCGTCTTCATGGTAGGTTTTTTGTCAAGACGATTGCCTGCTTTCCGCCAAGCATCCAGGCCACCATTCAGCAGATACACCTTGTCGTGGCCGAGGTATTCCATTACCCAGAAACCAACCGTAGCATCGGTGATTGTCTTCATATCACCATGGTAAAAAACAACATGGGTATTATTGCCTATACCGACTTTGCCCAGAATTTTTTCATACTTGCTGATATCGGAAAAAGTCCTGGCCGTCGAGTCACGCAGAGCCTTTTTTGTCCGATTACCAAGGCTGATGGCACCTGGAATATGGCCTTTGGCATAGTCTTTGAGATCACGGGAATCGACAACGACCCAGTCAGGTTTGTCGATATTGGCCTTGACCGTCTCGGCATCGACTAATAAATTGGGATTGACCCAATCAGCTGCCTGCGCAACTCCAACGAGTGAAAAGAAGAACAAACTCAATACGGCAACCCTTACCCATCTTTTTTTCATTACTTGCACCTCTTTTGAAAGTTAGCTTCTTTCTTGCAGGAGAAATTATGAATAGTTACGTTTCATCCATTGGTTTCTATGCTGCTGTCTCTATATAAGCTTGGTAAAGCAATATGCGTACCAAGGGTTAATAGCCCTGCAACCCTTGATAAAGGGTACTCTATGCTAAAAAAACTGTCCCAAACGGCACAGTGTCCTGGATGGTTATGGCCGCGAGCGGACAAGTATATAGATGAAATATATGGTTACATACATCCAAAAGAAGATGGATAAGCCGATTTTGAATTACCGTATATCTGTGATTGTTCCTAATTTGAATGGCGAAAAAACCATAGGTCTCTGTCTTGAAGCATTATTCAATTCCGACCATGATTCTTTTGAGGTAATCGTCGTAGATGATCATTCAGCGGATAACTCTGTTTCGATTATAGAACAGTTTCCATGTGCACTGGTCAGACTGAATGAGCTTGGAGGAGCTGCCGCAGCTCGAAATACTGGGGCACAACATAGCTCAGGTTCATTACTCTTTTTTACTGACGCCGACTGCCTGGTGCAAAAAGAAACGTTGTCAATTGCAGAAAAAGCGGCAAGACAACGGGGGCGTAATGTTATTATCGGCGGCACATATACCTGTCGTCCCTTTGATCATAACTTCTTCAGTCTTTTTCAATCTGTATTTATTCATTTCTTTGAGTTGAAAAACAGTTCAAAACCTGATTATGTCGCCGCACATGCGATGATTATCTCTGCTGACACGTTCAGGCTCTCAGGTGGTTTTCCAAAGGATTTTCTGCCAATCATAGAAGATGTCGAATACAGCCATAGATTACGGCGACAAGGTTACAGTCTGATAATGGAGCCGACGATAGAGGTACAACACTTCTTTAATTACAACACGCTGGCTGATTCATTGAGAAATGGTTTTCGTAAAAGTAAATACTGGACCATCTATTCCCTTGGCAACAAGGACTTATTTGCCGACTCTGGAACAGCATCTTTTGCATTAAAAGCAAATATTTTTTTATTCTCCCTAATCATACTTTTAGTTGCCGCATCCCCCTCTGTTCCAGCAGTGGCAACACTTTATGGGGCATTGATCCTTTTGTTAGTGAATATTGTTATAAACAGACGCCTTTTCAGCCTTTTTTACACTTCCGGCGGTCTATTCTTCATGTTCAAGGCAGCCCTGTATTACATGCTGGTTTATCCGCTGGCCGTAAGCTCCGGGGCACTCTTCGGCATGGCCACTTTTCTTGTAGCCTCACGCCCAGAGCATAGACAGTAGCCATGACCCATTCTGTTTTTCGACATATCGGCTCAATTTTTTACAAAAGGCAGCCTATCCAGTTAACGTTTTTTCTTACCAGTCGCTGCAACGCGAAGTGTCCTTTTTGCTTTTATCTCTCCCGGAAACAAGCGAGGCAAAATGATGTACCAGAACTGTCATTACCTGAAATTGAAAAAATGGCCTCAACATTAGGTAGACTTCTCTGGTTAGCCTTCTCCGGGGGAGAAATTTTTCTTCGTGAAGATCTGGTCGAGGTGGTCAAGGTTTTTTATAAACGTAATCGGCCTGCAATAATTCTCCTTCCCACAAATGGGCTTTTGCCCGACCAACTTTCAGATTCTGAAAA
>CALZIH010000335.1 GCA_945787305.1 uncultured Desulfobulbaceae bacterium
AAGCAGGCTGGCGACCGCTTCAATACCAGGTCCTGTGTCTGCTCGTCCTGCCAGGACTTCCAGACCGACATCAAGGTGTTTGTTCACCTCTTTGTCGTAGCCCTGGATTTCAACAGGTTCGATACCGGCCTTTTTCAGTTCGTTATCCAATAAGAGGCGCGTGCCGGTGCCCAGGTGCCGGTTGACAATTGCGACCTTTTTTTTGTTCAAGTCTTCGATTTTGATTATGTTTTTTGGGTTACCTTTTGTAACCAGCAATCCCTGATGGCGTCTGCATAAGTTTACCACAACCGGATCGGCCTCCAGCTCCTTTCTGGCTATCTCGAAGTTGTACTCCTTGCCATCTTCTTGCATCAGGTGGCAGGCGGCGATATGACAGGAGTTGTTTCGCAGGGCATGGAGACCACCCATGGAGCCGACATTGGCAAAAACAGCCAGGGTATCTGATAGCCTGTTAAAGAGGCTTAACGTTTTTTCAAGCAGGATATCGTTGCTGCCGGCAACGATAAGGAGATCGTTATAGGAGGAGCGGGGACTTACTATGTTCGGAAAATTGAGGGTGTTATTTTCCACCCATTGCTCGACAAGGTGCTTTGGAAAGAGCCACTTGCCCGTCACCTTGCTTGCCGGCAGACCCTTGTCGGCCACGAGAGAATAAACCATTTTCTCGTTCACCTTGAGCAGGGCTGCGACTTCTTTTGTTGAAAGTAATGATTTCATGTTCAATGGTGAGTTCATATAACAATATGGCGTCTGTATATCCGTAATCGTTAGCTAAGGTCAACATGATTTGGCTGGTTGAGCGCAACTTTCTTTAAAATGACCAGGGATGACTTAGGCAAACAGCCAGGGCAAGGGGAGAGGGGTGTTGTATTGATTTAGTGCTGGCGAGGGATGCTTCGTATTGAAAAGAGAAGGACTGAGCATGTATACAGGTTGCGCCCATTACACTGTTCATGTAATGGGCAAGACCATCGTCGCTGCAAATATATGGAGCCTATCATGCTGCCGGGAAAAATATCAGGGGCAGACAAGAACTCTATTTCCACCTCCGGATTTGGCCTGTTCAAGACAGTTCCCGGCCACCAGGAGCAAGGAGTCAAAAGAGTTGTTCCAGTCGGGAGTTTCCGGCGCATAGCCGCTGACACCAACACTGATCGTTGTCTGGACAGGGGTACCTTTTGCATCAATTGTCAATTCGCTTAGACTTTTGCGCAGTCGTTCGGCGACAATACCTGCTCCGCGAATCGGTGTTTCCGGCAGGACAATGAGAAAGTCATCGTCACCCAAACGGGTTATCCAGTCGACATCGCTGCGAAAAAGCTCTCTAGCCGCCTGGGCGACTCCAGTCAGGAAACGATCACCTACCCTGTGACCATGGGATTGGTTAACCTCTCCTAAGTTATCAATGTCACATTGGATAATGGAGAGATAATGGCTGTAGCGGATGGAGCGCTGCAGCTCGCTGGGTAATCGTTCCTCAAGGATCGTGCGGGTCAGGCATCCGGTGAGGGCATCGGTGGTGGAAAGTTGTTGTACTTTTTTTCTTAATTTCTGCTCCCTGCTGATCAGTTTGAACTGGCAGGCGGAGTCGTAAAGCACTCTTTCCAAAAGTTCCAGGGAACTCGGGAGCGGCAACAGCCGGAAGACACAGAGCCGATTGACAAGATCCAGGGCGGATACGAGCTCCTGTTCCCCCGCTACCAGCAAGGGCACGGCTGAAGAGGTTTTGGCGATCTTTTTAAAAAAAGCAGTGGGTTCCAGATTCGATGCATGGATATCGACAAGGACAATATGATACTGCCCGGAAACACTCAGGGCAGCGAGGCCGTCTTCTGCCGTCCCGGTGCAGGTGATTTCAAAGTCACTATTCGTCGCTCTGCAAAGGGTGATAAGGTCCTGATTGTTGCTGACGACAAGAATTTTGCTGCTCATGCATCCTCCATGGATTATAACTTATTAAGTCTTGTTCAGTATATCATCGACCTGGAAAAAAGAGGAAGTTTTTTTTCGAGTTGTCAAGAAGTCCAGGCTGCGCTATAAGGCCGTCATGGAAAAGATACCAATGCAAAAAACCGATGGCTGTAAGCCAAAGATAGATTATCCCTGTTTGTGGCAGTATAAGGTGATCGCTACAGATTTCCTGCAAGTCAGGGAAGTGGTGGCCGACCATATGGGCGATGCGCCCTATAGTCTCACTGAATCAAATACAAGCAGTGGTGGTAAATACGTCAGCATGAGCCTTGAACTGACCGTACACAGCGATTATCATCGCCTGCGTTTATATGAGGTGCTGTCAGCCCATCCTGCCGTTAAAGTGGTGCTATGAACAACCAGGAAAGTAAAGCAGACGAGCAGCAGGAACCACCATTTGATTCAAAGCTGATTCCTGTGATGCGTGAGGCCGTCCTCACCGTGCAGATGGTGTTGTATAAATCGTTGAAAGAGAGCATGGCTAAACGATTTGCCGACTGGACGGAGAATGAGCAGGCACGTCTGGCCGGCGCTGTGGTCAACAATCTGTTTGGCTCCGAGGCGGTTGATCCGGAGGTGACGGCCTTTGCTCAAGATCATCGGGAACTTGTGGAAGAGGAACTGCGGGGCCTTGCAGACTCGTGCGGTGGCTTGCTTCCTTTTCTAACCGATGCCCTGCGCATGCAGACCATTTGTGATAATCAGGAGGGAACGCATTCTGTGGGCTCCTTGCTGATGGCTCAGGCCCTGGGAATATTAAAAGAGGACCGGCCGCTGCCGTTGCCGTCAACCTTTATGCTCTCCGTGCGTAATCTGGCTGCGGTCCACGGGCTTATCGAACAGGTGCAGGCGGCACCTCCGCCAGAAGATCCACCAGCGTAGCACCCCATGATCCGCCGTCTTCTCCGGCAATTCTAAAGCTCGTCACATAATCCAGTCGTCCAAGTACGGCATGGACGGTCCGTCGAAGGGTGCCGGTACCCTTGCCGTGAATAATCCGCACCTGCAGGATCCCAAGTTTTCTGCATTCCTGCAGGTAGTCGGGAACCAGATCTTTGACTTCTGCCGGCCGAAAACTATGCAGGTCCAACGTGCCGTCAATGGGCAGAACATTCGGTTCTGTTGGTTCCATCTCTTCCTTACCTGTTCGCTCCTCGCGCCCTGTTTCCATGATGTTTTTCGTATTTACGTGACAATCCCAGTAAATTTAGCATATTAAGAACTTTTTGCTATAATATCCAAGGCAATATCGGCGGCACGTTTCGAGGCTCCCGGTTTCCCAAGGCGACGGCGCACTTCGGCCAGCCCGGTCAGAACCTGTTCACGG
>CALZIH010000336.1 GCA_945787305.1 uncultured Desulfobulbaceae bacterium
GATCATGGAGTTTTGGTGTTGGCAGAAACCAGAACGGGTTACCCCACGCAAAGCATGAGGCTTGGTCAATTGCCGGTCGGGCGATCCCATGTTCTCCTCACTATCGATTCCGACAAGGTTACCCTCAGGATAAACAGGGACGATCAGAAAACGTTTTCACGAGAGTTTTCGGAAATAATAGCCTGGCCATTGACGATTGGAGATAATCTGCCAAAGAACAACCTGAACGGCAACTTTCTGCTGGAACGTGTTGCCTTATATACCGGAGCATTGAGTGATCAGGAAGTTGAACAGGTCTTGCTGGGCTTCCAGGAGGTGGAGGAGCGTGCCGGCGAGCTCAAACCAATTGTTGCCAGAGTTGAGCTGCTAGCTGCTTCATCCATTCCTCTTCCGGAGGATATAATCCCCTATCGCAGAGGGCTGGTCGTAAACGAATACAGGATAATTGAATTGAAACAAGGCGAGATCAAGGAGCCGGTTATTCTGGTGGCGCACTGGGCTATTTTAAATGGTGAGACCCTGCCATCGGCTGAGCGTACCAAGGGCAAGGTATATGAGTTACGACTCGATACATTTGACAATCGGCCTGAACTTGAAGGCGAGCGCCTGTCCATGGAGTCTGAAAATTTATTGTTACCCATGTATTATGACCTTGATGTGTAGCTGCTGTAAACAATCCATAACCGTGGTGCTGGAGTATCCGGTTGGCATTGCACCGACTTGTGCAATTACCGGGTGGCACTGCTGCCCACTGTATTGCTCCAAACAGCACAATCTTTTTGGCGTAACATGAAGAGGCGACGACTTACTGCTTCATATTTTATTCCTGAATCGTGAGCGTTCGGCAGTGGTTCAGGTGCGCGAAAGAAACCATACGGTTATCCTGTGGTAAAATTGTTCGCATGCCTCGGAGTCTTCGCTTACCCCGAACGAAAAACCTAACTTATAAAGTACTCTACATTTTTTCTGATAGTGAGATTTCATATGAAAAACCAAAAAACGACAAAGCTGCAAAGACAAAACAGCCTGGATATGGATATTTCACGGCTGGAAATGATGAAGACCTACCTCGCCAGCTTGATGGATGATGCAAATCGCCGGAAAATGATGCAATGCAGCCCGGAAGTTCTTGAGCCCATCTATAACGGATCCACCCGCTTGAATCCGTCCTCGATATTTATAAATACCGGCTCCGAAGAAGATATACAGTATATCCGTCATAAAGCAGTAGAGCATGGGGAGGAATTTGCGCTGGCAAGCTCAAACCACACCTGTCATTTCGACGGACCGAACGATCAGGGCCGGGATACTGCCAATACCAAGTATCTGGCATATGCCGATACGAAAATCAGTTCTTTACAGAAAAAAGTGGACCACCGTACCGGGATTGTCGAAGTTCGCAATATCTTGACCGATATCCTGGCGGAGAAGGAGATGGTTATCTCGTTTATCTCCCGCGGGCCTATCGGTAGCGTCGTTGCCGACCCTACCATGCAAATAACCGATTCCTATTATGTTACGCATAGCGAACACATGTTGTACAGAATGATGACCCCGGAGGCATTTTCTCAAGATGTTGCCGAAAAAGGGTATATGTTTATTAATTTTCACAGCGCCGGTGAATTGTCGAAAACACATGTTTCGGTCAATCTAAATGACAGGCGAATATATATGGATGTAGAGCGTTTTCATTCATATAGCTGCAACAACCAGTACGCGGGCAACTCCATCGCTCCCAAAAAGATTAATCACAGATTTGCCAATATGAATAATATTCGAAATTATTTTGGCAAACGGCTGGATGAACATATGTTTATCGCCGGTTTTGAAATGGATGACGAAATTATTTATTTTGGCGGCGCTTATCCTTCCGGTTGCGGAAAAACCGGAACAGCGATGACCGGGACGCACCTGGTCGGCGATGATTTGGCGAAGATCTTTATCGATCATGAGAGTGGCGAAGTGCGGGCGGTGAACCCGGAAAAGGGTATGTTCGGTATTATAGAAGGGGTGAATTGGGAGGACGACCCGGAGACAATGGAGGTTTTATCAGGCAAGGGGAATAAGGTCATTTTTTCCAACCTGCTGGTCAGCGACGGCAAACCCTACTGGACAGGCATGGGAGAGGCTTTGCCGGATAAAGGCCGCAACTTCGAAGGAGCCTGGTCGTTAAAATCGGCGAGACCGGCCTCGCATAAAAACGCCCGTTTCACCATCACTCTTGATACCCTGCAAAACTATGACCCGGCAATGGAGAACCCGGCAGGTGTGAAGTTAAGCGGCCTTCTTTTCGGAGGTCGTGATTATACAACCATGCCGACCATTGTCATGGCTCATGATTGGATGAACACCGTTGTCCATGGGGCGATTATACGTTCCGCCACAACCGCCACCGAGATCGGTGCCGATGGAAGTGAAAAAAGGTCGCCTTTTGCAAATGAGGCATTTTTCCCTGGGCCTCTGGCTGATTATATTAAGCATTATAAGGCCTTTGGCGAAAATCCGAATATCGCCAAAGAAAACATCCCCTCCGGTTTTCAGGTCAATTACTGGTTGCACAAGAGCGGCCGTGCTATTCTGGCCCATGGAGAAAAGGACGGACTTATCGGTGAAAAACGTGATACCAAGGTGTGGATGCGTATCATGGCCCTTATGCACCAGGGCAAAGTTGAGACGATTTGGACGCCAATCGGTCGAATTCCCAAGTATCAGGACCTGAAAAAATTATTCCAAGAGATCATTGGCAAAGAGTATACAAAAGAGATTTATATAAAACAATTTTCACTGTATATCGATAATCTGGTGAAGCGGGTCGACATGTCCATCAATGAGTTTGCCAGGGAAGAAGGGATGGTCGACGAGTTTTTTCATGTTCTGGATACCTGGCGGCGGGACTTGATTGCCCTGAAGGCCACCATCGGCCAAGTCGTAACACCGGACCAGATGATAGAGTACGTCGTTGCCAACCAACCGCGATAAACGAAGGAGCTAAGGATCTCACCCCTTGTTGATGCCGTAATCGTATCTAAATTCCGCTACCGAAGCGGGGGCAGTAATGCTTCGCCAGATGAACGCTACATACAAGAAATATGTGTCACTGGCCCCTAATGGCAGGCATAAACATCGGCCAGGGAAAAACATACCCATGGACCGACAGCGAAAATTCCGAGGTGTTTAAGTTCGTTGGAGTTGTTGTTGTCGCTGTAACAAAGGCGCTCTTAAAATGACCCTGTTTTTGCCAGGAATAGTTGCCTGAGTTATCTGCTTGCACCTTGCCTTCAAAAAATTTTCCTTCGTTGTTGAATATGGAATTTTCGCTTATCTGATTGTTGAACGAGGCTGCTTCCTGAATCACTATGCCGGCCTGAGCTGGAACAACACCAAAACCGTTATTGGCAATGGTGTTGTCTGACAGGATATTGTTAGTACCAATAACCTGGATACCTGAATAAGTATTACCCCATTTTCTTGAATCACCGTCTGTTCCTATCTTGTTGCCGACAATGCGATTGTGGTTGCTGTTATTCACCGCAATACCGCGCCAACCACTGTCAAGTATAATGTTGGGGCTTATGATATTGCCAGACAACCCGATACTGTTTGCTTCGGCATTATCGTAGACGGCGATGCCGTGATGGTTGTTGCCGGCCTTAAAGTAGCCGATTGTGCCGAGTACGGTGGAGCCGAGGATATTGCCGGCCACATCGTTATCCCGGGTTCCGGCACCGGTGATGAAGATGCCGCTGGCACTGTTAAAGCCAATCAAATTGGCTGAAGTCTGGGTGGGGCCGCCGATGAGGTTATTTGTTGAACTGTTCTCAATACGAATACCTGACAGCCCGTTTCCATTATCATTTAAGCCGCTACCAAGCCCAATTATATTGTTACTGACAACTACCTGTTGCGCATAATTAAGGAGAATCCCGTTGTCATCATTTGCATAAATTTTGTTGCCGGAGATCAAACCTTCCTGGGTATCTCTGAGAGAGACACCGTTTTTCCCATTGTTATATACGATGTTATCTTGAATTGTTGCCCTTCCGCCTGCTATGTTGATGCCATCGCCAGTAGTGCTTTCAATGATATTTCCGGTAATGTTGACATTTTGGTTTGTTGGGAAGTTGCTGATCGTTAGGTATATCCCTCCAGCTCCGTAGATGGAAACAGGACTTGTAAAATAAGCAGAACCTATTCGATTATTTGTAATTACTGGTGATCCTGCTGCAACACCAATGTGAGAGAAGATCTGGCCATTAACATTATACGCTATAGTGTTATTTGTGATTTCGGCATTGCAACTCTCAAGAAAAATTCCAAATTCGTTTGGTGTCTTCGATCCATCATCAGGCTTGCCAATGAGATTGTTGTCTACTTTAACTACACCGCAACGATCGAGGTGTATACCATAACGGTACTCTCCAATGGTGTTGTGTTCAATAACCGTACCTGCCCCGACACCTGATCCAAAAATCCTTATACCGGTGTCACCAATATAGAGATTGTCAGCTCCGTAATTCTCACCGTTTCTGGTCCCAAAAAAATTGTGCTGGACTGTGGTTGACCGGCTGGAAGAGTCAAGAAGTACTCCTGTACCACTGAAAAACAGGTTTCGCTCGTGGGTGCCCGGTCCACCGATACGGGCTCCGGTCCCCAAAACACGAATGCCTGTTCCTCCACCACTGAAAAAAATACCTTTAATTACCGTATTGGTACCGATGGTTACAAGCCCATCCTCAAGTCCGGCAACACCAATTTCTACGCCGGGACTATTCGTCGTGGTATTCCATTGACTGGACCCGTCAATGGTCAGGTCGTTACCGGTTATATCCGGTATTGTTGTGACATCTGTTGAGAACGACAGCTGTGAGGCAAAGGTGATGGTGTCGGCTCCGGCATGGGCATTTGCCTCTTCGATAGCCGCTCGCAATGTACAGTTGTGCGGAGGGCCTAAGGCGGTCTGGCAGGTTCCGTCACCCTGGTTTTGGTCAGCAAGGTCCAAGTTGGACCCGACCACAAAGGAAGCCCCGAAAGCAGGCAGGCATAAGAAAAAAAAGAGAAGGAAAAGAAAAACAACACTCTGTAATTTCATTGCATCGTCTCGGCTTTGATGAAAAGATCAGATAATGTGAATAACCTGTATATATTGTCTATAAAAGGTTGGTTCTCATTGTCAACCATTTAAAAAACCCTTTGCCCTCCAGGCGAACTCCTAAAATAGTGGTAATGAATCTGACTTCCAGCCATGCCGTTATGTGCAGCAAACAGCACTTTTATACAGCTTTTGTGCCTTTGGTTTTCTACTCTTGAGTTCTGATGCCTCATTGATTTGCCCTGGGAAAGCAAGCCCTTTTCTCAAGCGATGCTATTACCACAATCTGAAAATTAAATCTTAGGCTATACCGAGACTTTCGGCTACTACAATCATGGCTCTGCTCTGCCAATCAGAGAGCCGAATCGCGTTTCGCTAACAATCCGGCCCATTTTTTCTTCGTTGCTGAACACCAAAGAATACCTCCTGCCACTTTATCAACACCGGCTGAACTTGGGCGTCCACTATTTCATAGCAGGATCAATGAAGAGTTGATACCCTGTCGGGAAATATGAGGTTTCTCATGGAGCAAATTAGGAGGTTCGATATGCATCGATGGAAGCTTTCCGTTAGCCTGACAACTATGTTCTTCTGTACTGCCTTGATTGTTTTTCCTGCTAATGCTGTCGGGAAAATAACTTCTTGGACGATGTTCATGGTTCCTATACTCTCTTCTGCAACAAAATCTACCGGAGGCCTGACCCTGAACCTTGTTAATAGCGTAATGCCTCATTTCAGTGAATCAGCAACCTCTAACTGCAGTCTTGAGCATCGGGACGGCAAAGACCTCTTAATCTGCACCAGTGCCACTCTTCGTTATGATGCGGACGAAAATGACGGTTCCGTCCGTATACGGCGCACCGGGAACATAATCTTTAATCCCGTCGGTTCCTGCAGTAACGGTGTTTGTCTTGTAAGGCCATTACCCCTGGGAAGTGAAACGATTACCCAATGGGTATGGTACAATACCTATTGGAAGCAGGTTGTTAACGTAACCCAGCCCATCAATTGGACCGACAGTCCCTATTCGTTTGATCAAAGCACGGCCGAGATCAGCGGGGCAACAGTCGATGTTACAACAGGTCAAGGTTCTGCCGGCTGGACGCTTTTTCTCATTCCAAGTCTGACAAGTGAATAGGAACGATCTTTACTTTGGTTGGCTCCGTTAGGAGAAGAAAAGGCGCTATACAAGCGGCTTCACTCGACTGCGCTAGATTTGTGAGTGGGCGAGATTTTAAAAGATAAAGGGGTCATCTATGATAAGTAAAGTCAAGTGGAAAACGGAGATTTCCTGTTTATTCAGTAGCGCTGCCCATGTGCACGGGCCCTGGATATAGGTGGTCGAACGGTGGAGAACCCT
>CALZIH010000337.1 GCA_945787305.1 uncultured Desulfobulbaceae bacterium
CTTCGATCAGAATAACAGGTGGGAATGCCTATTAAAGGTGTTGCCATCTTGCCCTGTTGGTGGCACTATGGTTATCAGTTGAAATATAAGCCTTTCATTTTCATAGGAAAAGGTATATCAACACCGCCTGGCAATCAGTAAGGAAATAATGGCTGCACACCATATTCCTGTTGATTGCATCTGCCGACTCAGGAGGAGAGTGTGGTCCATTTTGGCCAGTGCACAAGCCGTTTGCCGTTTTTTGTGCTGCTGTATGCTTTTTGTCAGCTGGTGTTTTTCTTGACGCCTGAGCGTGAAGCCCTTGCCACCCCCGAGCAAGACTCCCGGTTTGCAAACTCCGTAACCCCTCTTACGTTCACCGCCGCAGAAAAAGAATATCTTTCCCAAAAAAAACAGATCACCATGTGCATCGATCCGCATTGGATGCCGTTGGAAAAGCTTGAAGACGGCCGCCATGTTGGCATGACAGCCGAATACATGGACCTGTTTGCCGGCAAAATCGGTATCCCCATTATTCTGGTGCCCACCGAGCACTGGGTCGAGTCCCTTGCCTACGCCAAAGAGCGAAAATGCGATATTTTTTCTCTTGCCATGCCCACCCCGGAACGGGAAACCTTCATGGATTTCACCCGGCCCTACCTGGATATCCCCCTGGTGATGGCCGCAAAAAATGATACCCCGTTTATTGACGATATCTCGACCATTACCGATAAGAAGATCGGCATTGTCAAGGGATACGCCTTTAATGAGCTGTTGCGCGAGCGTTATCCCCAGATGCAGATCGTTGACGTGGAGTCTGTGGGTGAGGGACTCAGAAAGGTGGTGGAGGGCGATATTTCCGGCTTTATCGGTACGCTGGCGACCGTGGGCTACACCATCCAGAAGGGTTTTGTCGGTGAGCTGAAGGTGTCGGGTAAATTTGATGAACGTTGGCAGCTCGGTATTGCTGCCAGAAACGATGAACCATTGCTGGCGCAGGTGTTTGACAAGGTGATTTCCTCGGTAGAGCCGGCTACCCATCAAAAAATCCTGAACAACTGGATAGCGGTTCGCTTTGAGCAAGGAACCGATTACCGGTTATTCTGGCGCATGCTGCCCTTTGTGCTTGCTATAATGCTTGTTTTGCTCTACCGCACCTATGCATTGGGCAAATATAATCGAAAACTTGAAGGGCAGAACAGGGAAATACGCAGGCAGAGCGAACAGCTACGGCAAACCGAGCAGCAGTTGCTCTTTACCCAGCACGCCGTTGAACACTGTGTCTTCCCCATAATATGGGTTAAAAATTCTCCACTGCTGGAAAAAACATCCATCATTCACGCCAACAAAGCTGCAGCATCAATACTAGGGTATGAGGTCG
Source organism: uncultured Desulfobulbaceae bacterium (assembly GCA_945787305.1). GTDB lineage: Bacteria > Desulfobacterota > Desulfobulbia > Desulfobulbales > Desulfobulbaceae > DRLX01. Next base: position 1,361 of record CALZIH010000337.1, read on the forward strand.
ATGAGCTGGTGGGGCGTTCCGTGGTTGCTATTGATGCTGAGGTTTGCTCGGAGCGATGGCAACAGGAGTTAAAGGGCATGCGCGAGAGTGCATTTTATACCCTGACCACCACCTGTCTGCACAAGGACGGCAGTACCTTCCCTACCGTTCTTTATCTTAATTATTTTGAATACGATGAAGAATCCTATCATTTTGCCTTTTTCATGGATGTCAGTCGCGAGAAAGAAATGGAAAAGAAACTGCATCGTTCCATGAAAATAGAGGCGATCGGCTTGATGGCCGGTGGGGTTGCCCATGACCTCAATAACATTCTCTCCGGAATCGTCAGCTATCCTGAAATTCTCTTGCTCAAATTGCCGCAAGACAGTGAGCTTCGCAACCCCCTTGAGTCAATCCGAAATTCAGGGTTGCGGGCGGCCGAGGTGGTGGCTGATATGCTCACCGTCACCCGGGGAGCGGCGGCGGCCCGGGAATCTGTCAATGTCAATACCATCATCATGGAACAGTTGGAGTCGCCGGAGTGGAAGCAGGCGAAAACTGACCATCCGGGATTGGCCTGGGAGACTGTCCTTGATCCAAACCTGCTCAATGTCAATTGTTCAGAGATCCATATCCGTAAATCCCTGATGAACTTGTTGTTTAATGCGGTGGAGGCCATGAATGGCGACGGGTTGGTGACAGTGAGCACTGTTAATCGCTATATCGATGAACCCGTTGCCAGCAATAAATATATGAAACAGGGTGAGTACGTGCTCCTGTCGGTTTGCGATTCCGGCCCTGGAATCGAAAAAAAAGATTTAGAGCATATTTTTGAGCCCTTTTACAGCAAAAAGGTAATGGGTAAAAGCGGTACCGGACTTGGATTAACTATTGTCTGGAATACTGTCCAGGACCATAGCGGTGACATTACCGTAGAGAGTGACATGTACGGCACCACCTTTACCCTCTATCTTCCCGCAACCCGAGCAAAAGCAGGACAGCAGGAAAAGGAAGGGGTAAGTGAAGCGATCCGTGGAGCCGGTGAACGGATTCTGGTAGTGGATGATGAAGAGCAGCAACGGGATATTGCCGGTCAGTTGCTGGAAGCCCTAGGTTATACGGCTTTGACCGCTGCCTCCGGTGAAGAGGCGGTGGCCTTGATTGCCGAGCAGCCTGTTGATCTGGTCCTATTGGACATGATCATGGATCCCGGGATCAACGGTCGTCAGTGCTATCAACAGATGCTTTCTCTCAGGCCGGAACTCAAGGCCGTTATTGCCAGCGGCTTTTCTGAAAGTGAAGAGGTGAAAAAAGCCCTTGTTCTCGGTGCCTCCTCTTTTATCCGTAAACCCTACACGATGATGCAGTTAGGTCGGGTTGTCCGACAGGCGCTTGATGAAGAGGATGTTGACTGAACCATGGATATCAGCCTGACAACTCCAGCACTCTTGTTCCCGGCAGTCACTTTCCTTTTAGTCGCCTATACCAATCGTTTCCTTGCCCTGGGTTCTCGTATTCGTCAGCTCCATGACCGTTACCGGAACAATCCCAATGATGTTTTGCTCTCCCAGATCGAGAGCCTGCGCAGGAGAGTGGTATTGATACGCAATATGCAGCTCTTTGGCGTCGGCGGCCTGTTTCTCTGTGTGTTTTGTATGTTTTTGTTATTTGCCGGCAGGATGCTGGCCGGGAAAATCATTTTTGCAGCCAGCCTGCTCATGCTCCTGATCTCGCTTGGCATTTCCCTGCGGGAAATTTTGTTGTCCGTTGAGGCGCTGAATATGGAGTTGAGCGATATGGAAAAAGAGAAAAAGTCTCCGGTCGCAACGGGTAGCGACAACCTGTAATCAAGATGAGCTTGCTAATTAAATCTGACCCCTTTTCGTGCGGAACAATAGGTGAATTCAAGTTCCAAGTGCACCACCAGTTATAGCGT
>CALZIH010000338.1 GCA_945787305.1 uncultured Desulfobulbaceae bacterium
AGCATAATAGATCGGGTTAAAAACCGAAAATTAAATGAAAATGCCGTTGCTAAACAGCTTACAAAGATAGAGAAAATACTTGGTAAAGGTTAACGAGAGACTTGACCCCTTAATAAATTTAGACACGGTTCTTCACCCCGAAAGCCGCGACTGACCCAGCGTTGTTTTAAGAATGAGATACTTTTATGATTCACCTGACCAATATCAGCAAGCAACATGGCAGCCAAATCCTCTTTACAAATGCCAGCCTTCAGATTCTGCCTGGTGTTCGTACCGGCCTGGTCGGCCCCAATGGTGCAGGGAAAAGTACCATCTTCCGGCTGATCACAGGTGAAGAGGAGGCAGACCGTGGTGAAATCTCCTGCTCCAAGAAAACGGGTATCGGCTATTTCTCCCAGGAAGTTGGTGAGATGTCTGGCCGCTCTGCCCTTGAAGAAACCATGTCCGCCATGGCTCAGGTCATGTCCTTGGCTGAAGAAATCCGGGAAATGGAAGATGCAATGGCCCGTCCCATGCCCGACGATGAACTGGCCACTCTGCTGGAACGCTACGGGGATGCCCAGGAGGAATTCGAACATCAGGGTGGCTATGATCTGGAAACCCGTGCCAAGTCCGTGCTCACCGGGCTTGGTATCGGACCGGATGATTATCACCGGCCGGTGGAATCATTCAGTGGAGGCTGGAAGATGCGTATTGCCCTGGCCAAGATCCTGACCATCAACCCAGATGTCTTGCTCCTGGACGAGCCCACCAACCACCTGGACATTGAGTCCATCCTCTGGCTTGAGGAGTGGCTAAAAAGTGATTTCAAGGGTGCCGTCCTCATGACCAGCCATGACCGGACCTTCATGAACTCCATTGTCAGCCGGATCATTGAGGTGGCCAACAAAACAGTCACCACCTACGGCGGCGACTACGATTTTTATCTGGGTGAGAGGGAGATCCGCCGGCAGCATCTATTGGCCAGTTATCGTCGTCAACAGGAGATGCTGGCCAAGGAGGAAGATTTTATCGCTCGCTTTGCTGCCCGTGTATCCCATGCGGCCCAAGTGCAGTCGCGAATCAAGAAACTGGAAAAGATAGAACGTATCGAGCTGCCCCCGGAGCAAAAGGTCATGCGGTTTGAATTTGCCGAACCACCACGCAGCGGTGAAGATGTGGTGGCCCTGAAAGGGCTCGGCAAGACCTGGGTTCTTGAAGACGGCGGCAAAAAAACAGTCTTCAGCGGCGTATCCGGCATGGTCAGGCGTCAAGAGAAAATCGCGGTGGTCGGGGTGAACGGTGCTGGTAAATCGACGTTTTTAAAAATCCTGGCCGGCAAGACCGAACCGACCAGCGGCAGTGTCACTTTGGGCGCGGGCGTCAATGTCGGTTATTTCAGCCAACACTCCATGGACATCCTGGATGGAAACAGAACGGTATTCGAGACGGTGCAGGAGGTCTTGCCGAATGCTAATATCGGCACAATCCGTAACCTATGCGGCGCATTTCTCTTCCCGGGAGATGATGCGGACAAACGCATTTTCCAGCTCTCGGGTGGTGAAAAAAGTCGCGTCGTTTTGGCAACGCTCCTGGCCCGCCCGCTCAACTTTCTGATTCTGGATGAGCCTACTAATCATCTGGACATGCAGTCCCGCGAGATCCTGCTGGAGGCACTCAAGAAATTCACCGGCACTGTCATTCTGGTGAGCCATGATCGCCATTTTCTGCGCTCTCTGGTGAATCATGTCATGGAAATCGATCACGGCGAAATGCGCCTGTATGGCGGAGACTACGATTATTACCTGGAAAAATCGGCATAAGCATTCCCCAACATCCTGCCTGCGCCTTGAATCCACGACATTGTCCTACTTTTCGCGACAATCCCTGTCCGTCGGCTCATAGTTTTGCACTCCGGTTTCCTTCAGATCCCACTTCACGGTGACGCCCTTGCCTTCGGCTAGTATTTATGGTTCTATCTAACGACAGTAACAGGGCTACATACAGGGGACTTACACTCCATAAAATTACGCGCCCATGCCGAACGTACACCAGTTAGTTGAGAGGGACTGTCAGCACCGAAGCGCTGCCAGTTCCTCACTTCAAACGTTCGGCAGTGAAAAAACTGCACAGGATCAAAGAAGATGAACTCGTAAATACTCATAAACGCTGTTTGCACAGTACGGAACGACAATGAGTTATAACATTACCGCCGTCGGTGGCGAGGCTTTTTACGACACCGACAAATATGGATTCTGGAAGAAATTTATATATTTTTTCTGTTTGGGTATATTTACACTCTCTTATATCTCTTCCACTGAGGCCAAAGATAATTCTTCTGCCTCCCAATTAGATCAAGTTACCCTTCAGCTTAAGTGGATCCACCAGTTTAACTTTGCGGGATATTATGCTGCTGTCGAAAAGGGTTTTTATGAAGAAGTTGGTCTTGATGTAAAAATTAGAGAAGGCCAGCCTGGCATGGACTTCATTAATGAAGTAATCTCAGGTCGAGCTCAATATGGGGTTGAAATGCCAGAACTTTTGATCGCACGCAATAATGGGAAACCAATTGTTGTGCTGGCTACCATATTTCAACATTCACCGCAGATTATTCTCGCACGTGCCGATTCCGGCATCAAATCTCCGCATAATTTAATTGGTAAAAAAGTTATGTGGCGTTTTGACAGTGTAGCAGAGCTTCGGGCAATGCTTATCAACGAAAATGTTTCTCTCGATCAGGTCCAGTTTATGGAGTTATCATGGAATCTCAATGACCTGATCGATGGGAAAGTTGACGCTATTCATGCTTATATAACGGATCAACCATTAAGTTTAGAAAAAGCAGGAATAGAGGGCACAATACTTTCACCAATAAATTACGGAATTGATTTCTATGGCGACAGTCTATTTACTTCGGAAAGTGAATTGTCGGAATATCCAGGGAGGGTAAAAGCTTTTCGGGAGGCATCCCTGCGTGGTTGGAAATATGCAATGGACAATCCTGAAGAGTTAATGGATGTTATTCAGAACACATACAGAACAAAAAGCTCATGGGAAGATATGCAAAATGAATATGAGCATATTAGTCAACTCATGCTTCCTCAGCTTGTTGAAATTGGCCATATGAACCCCGGCAGGTGGGAACATATCGGTGATACTTTTGTAAAGCTCGGAATGCTTGATCCGGATTACTCTTTAGATGGATTTTTATATAACCCAGACCCGCAATCTGACTATACTACAATTAAGAGAATAGTCTGGTCTCTGCTTGCCGTTATCTCTGTCATAGTAT
>CALZIH010000339.1 GCA_945787305.1 uncultured Desulfobulbaceae bacterium
CGGCCCATGCGGTTGAGTACTTGCGTCCACTTTTCGATTTCAAGGCTAACGCCGTCATTGTCAGCATTCCTTGTTGGTCCTAAATGTTTATTTTTAGGGTGTTGTATGCTGCCCATAAAATCCGTAGCGGGTTTTGGGATGAAAAATAATCAGCCAGAGTAAAATATTTGTTCGCAATTTCCCATATTTTTTTGTGTGGCAAATGAGGGCACTTGTCAGGCTTTGACTATGATTTCTTTTTCCATAAGGCACATTGATACGGCTGCCGAATCGTTGTTGACAAGCAACGGTAAAAAGTATTCATTATTATTTTGTTGCACAATACTCAAATAGGTGTATAATATTAACTTGAACTTTTAAATAAGTTAAAGCATTTTCTTTTTGTCACACCGGTTTTCGATTGTGAATCCAAAATTCTTGGATGCCTTTAAAGTTTCTGCTGATTACTTGTCATGGAGAGCCAGTATGAAACTTTTTATCGGCAGTCTTCCCTATAACATTACTGAGCCTGAACTTACGGAGTTATTTAGCTCCTACGGAAACATTGTCAGTGCAAAGCTCGTCGTTGATCACTTTACACACCAATCAAAAGGATTTGGATTTGTGGAAATGGCAACCAGGAGTGAAGGGCACAAAGCAATGGAGGATCTGAATGGCAAAGAGTATAAACATCGGCGACTTGTCTGTAACGAAGCCAAGGTGCAAAAGAAAAAAGGTTCACGTCGAAGGTAATCCTTTTCGTTCATGGAACAATCGTTTAATCCGTATCGACAGACAAGTACATTGAAAAATTGCCGTCCGGCACAATCAGGAAGAATTGCAGTTGTTGTATCACAACTGACAGCCCTCTCCTTTCGGATTTCAGATTTTATCATACAGATAAATGAACAACAAAGAATTTTCCCAGGCCGTAATTTCCCTGTTGTTGGGACCTGCGCTCGGGATATAATTGGCTCAATATGAGTCATAATATGGAGTTATATGAATTTTAGTGATTTTGAGTTTCACCCAACCATAGCCGCAGCTATCAACAAGTGCGGATATACAACGCCCACAGCTATTCAGCAGCAGGCCATGCCGCATCTTCTGGGTGGGCATGATCTACTGGGGCTGGCCCAGACAGGTACCGGCAAAACAGCAGCATTTGTTCTTCCTGCCTTGCAGAAGCTACAGCAAGGCCCACGTAAAAAAGTCCGGGCCATGATCCTTACCCCAACCAGGGAATTGGCCGAGCAGGTTCATGAGAATATTCAGCAGATGGCTGCTGGGACAGGTTTGCGTAGTTGTTCTATTTATGGTGGAGTCAGTAAATACGGTCAGATTAAAAAAATGCAAAGCGGTGTGGAAATAATTGTCGCTTGTCCGGGTCGCCTGCTGGATCACCTCAACGGCAGGTCTATTGACCTGAGCAATGTCGAGATGCTGATCCTTGATGAGGCCGACCAGATGTTTGACAAGGGCTTCTTGCCCGACATTCGTCGCATTCTTAAACACGTTCCGCAAAAAAGACAGTCTATGGTTTTTTCCGCCACCATGCCGGTGGAAATTCGGCATCTTGCTGAAGAAGTCCTTTCCGAGCCGGTGACGGTTCAGGTTGATCACGAGAAACCGGCGGCAACTATCAGCCACGTGCTTTATAAGGTTTCGCAAGGACGTAAAACCGCCTTGCTGAAGAATATCCTTCAACAAAAACACATGCCCACTACCCTGGTCTTCACTCGGACGAAACATAAGGCGAAAAATTTGGCCAAACAGCTGGAGAAATTCGGTTTCAGGGCAACTTCGCTTCAGGGAAACCTGTCCCAGAATCAGAGAAAACTGGCCATGGAAGGTTTTAAATCCGGCAAATTTAATATTCTGGTTGCCACAGACATTGCAGCCAGGGGAATCGATGTGTCCGGCATATCCCATGTCGTTAATTACGATGTGCCTGATACCGTTGAGGCGTACACCCATAGGACCGGGCGTACAGGCAGAGCAGAGAAAACCGGCGAAGCATTTACCTTTATGACCTCTGATGACGGCAAGATAATCCAGGTGGTTGAACGCACCCTTGGCAAGAAAATTCGTCGAGAGACGGTTGCCGATTTTGATTGTGGGAATGACGGATCATCTTCTCATCGGAGGAGTAAGGCTGCTGGTTCACCCAAGGGGGCACGTCGCAAGCCTGCATCTGCGCGAAATAAAAAAAATGCAACTCGCCAACGGGCGTCATCATGTGATTTCGGTCTGAAGAGGGTCGCATAAGAATGTATAGCAGCCTGAACCATCAGGCTGCAAGCCGGGTTTCACCAACAGAGATTCGGTTTTGTTTAACAATGGTTTCGAGAAGGAACCGAATAGTAAGGAGTATTACAATGGCAGAAGGAACAGTTAAATGGTTTAATGATTCTAAGGGGTTCGGCTTTATTGAGCAGGATGGTGGCAAGGATGTATTTGTTCATCATTCAGCCATACAGGCAGAGGGCTTTAAAAGTCTGCAAGAAGGGCAACGGGTCACATTTGACATCGTTGACGGCGCAAAGGGGCCGGCTGCGGAAAACGTAGTTGCCCAGTAAACCCTTTCGGCAAGCAGCACTAAAAAATCCCGTGTCTCGCGGGGTTTTTTAGTGCGATCCGTAAACCAAGCCTGCGCTCAGTAAACGAGCGTCCTTTAGGAAAAGGATTACATATTGTCCAGAAATAATTATTCATTTATTAAGCGCCAGAAAGAGTTGGCAAAGAAAAAAAAGAAAGAAGAAAAGAAACAGCGGCGGCTAGAAAAGAAAAACAACCAGACAGAGTCAGACTCCGAGATCATCGTTGATAAGGTTGAGCTTGATCAAGGAGATGTTGAGTAGTACGCTTTTGTTTAATTGATTTTGATCCGGAGGATTATGTCGACTTATCCTCCATATCCAATACCCTCCTAACTGCATGAAGAGATTCATCTGCGTGCAGTCCTTGTCACATAATTCCCCCGTATCTCCTTTTTTTGAGGTGCGCAGTCGCCGCGCCCCGTGTACCGTATAAATTGGCAGGGTCGTGGTAATTGCTGAGTCGTTTAATAGAGATTTGAACCTGGAGGGCCTGGCATTGTCCGGTTGGTTATCAGGAGACTGCCTTGAAAAAATGTATTTTCGCCCAACCTCCCGAAGTCTCACCAGTTCGCTTACCTCGTCATGCTCAACATTTTATCCTGGGAATATCCTGCCTGTGGTAAAATTATTCGCATGCCTCGGAGTCTTCGCTTACCTTCGAGCGAAAACCCTAATTTTTCAAGGCACCCC
>CALZIH010000340.1 GCA_945787305.1 uncultured Desulfobulbaceae bacterium
GAAGGGACTCTTTCATCCGCGACGGCAGGCTGTCCGAATCCCCTGATGATGCTGATGGTATCAAATAGTGATCGGGTAACCGCTTCAATATGCTGCAGATGGTTTCTGGCAACGGCCAATGCCGCTCTATGAAAATGGGATAAGGCCAGAACTTCATCCTTAGCCAGGGCCAGTTCGATGGCTGTCGGGTACCGTTTGGGAGGTTGATTGGCAAGCATGCCGGTGATATGGACCAGACGCTCTTCGATTTCAGCGCCAAAGCTGTCCAGGTCAGGCAGCAAATGCTGCAGGTCAAGTTCTTGCACTTCGGGAAAGCTCTCACGCCATCGCTCCATGGTCCTGGACAGGTCCGATGCCTGGTCACGATAACGCCCCCACTGCTGTCGCACCTCCCAGACTTCGTAGCTGTCGGACTCCGCCGCTTCAAGGAGCTGACCAAATCGGGCCTGTGCCTGGAGTAATTGGGCGTTCAACGCCTGGGTATCATCTGCCTTGTCTTGGCCTCTCATGAGATTCAGGGTAGACAGAAACAGCTGTTGCTGAGTCGACGCCATTGTACATGCAGTGTCCTCAAAGTCAGCGTAAGAATTTGTCGGCCAGAGGAGGAACGCGATTACGCTATACACCAGGATGCCAAGTCCGGTTTCCTGGGCACGCAATATTGCGGTATTGAAGGCATTAATCGGATCAGGTCCGGCGTCCATACAGATGATCACGCAGACGAAACCGCACACATTCCAGAAGTACTGACGTTTCGTACCGCTCATCATGTAGGTGCAGAACCCAATGTAGATGGAGAGGGACAACATGAAAAGCCAACGATCCTGGGAGAAAAGGGCTATAAGCGTCAAGGCTACAACCACTTCCACCAGCGAACCGAACATGCGCATGGCGCCTTTATTCAGTGACTGGCCGATGGTAGCCAGGCTGATAAAAGCCACTGCAAATCCTGCCCACATCGGCTTGTCCCAACCCATCTTAAGGGCAATGCCGTAGGCAATGGTCATCGCCAGTCCGGTTTTAATGGCTTCTTTGGCTTCTCTGGATAAACCCATTATGCGCTTTCTCTAGACTTTATCCGCGCACCGAGTGCTGCAACCAGGGGATTCGCACTGAGCCCGTGTAAAATGACACTTAAGAGAATGGTACAGACCACGGTCATCGAAATGGTGCCGCCTCCGGGTAAGTGCTCATTAAGGACAATTACAGCAAAAACGATACTGGCCAGACCTCTCGGGCCAAACCAGCCCATGAACAGTTTTTCATCGGCTCGTAGGTTCATGCCGGCAAGCACCAGGAAGACCGGGACCATCCGGACCAAAGTGAGACTGAGCATGGCGTAGAGCACAATATCCCAACTGAAGGAACCGATCGACTGTCCGACAACGGCTACCCCGAATACCACCCAGGTGATCAAGGCCAACGTATCACCGGTTCCTTCGGCTGCGAGCATAAGCTGATGCCTGCGGCCTTTTTCTATTCCACCAAACAGCATACCGCCGACAAAGCAGGCGATAAACCCACTGCCCCCGAGCCACTGCGCAACCGCAAAGCAGGTAACAGCCAGTGCAGGCACGGGGAGCTGTCGCCAGGTCTCGGTGACCCATCCCCGGTCGGCAAACAGCTTGAGCATCCTTGTTCCCAGAAAGGTCAGCCCAACTCCCACCGCAACACCGATACCTATCGCTTGGGCCACCAGCTTCAAAGCCAGCATCGAAGTTCCACCTTCGGTCCCGGTGTTCGTGGTAAGAGCCAGAAATATGAACAAAATTGGAACACAGATGCCGTCGTTCAGTCCGCTTTCCACATTCAGACCCTCGCGTATATTGGACGGAACGGCCTCATTGGTCACTACTGCCTTACCCAAAGCGGCATCGGTGGGCGCGAGCATGGTCGCGATAATTGCAACCTCCAGCAGAGTCAGTCCATCGAACACGAGCACACCGGCAATGAACCCGAGCACAATGGTTAACGGCAGGCCGATCAACAACAGGCGCAGGGGGATATGAAAGGAGTGTTTGAGTTCACGAAAATTCGCATTGGCGGCATCCGTGAACAGGACCAGGGCAAGGGCCAGCTCGGCAAGGGTACTCAAAAGCTCGGTGTCGACGTTCAAGTGCAGAACACCCAACACGAGAGGACCTAAAATCAGACCAAAGGCGGTATATACGATCGCCCCATTAAAAGGTGTCCTCTCAAGACCTCCGCTTACAAGACTGTAGAAAAAAACAAATGCAGCAAGAATAGCCATGTTTTCGTACATATGCCCTCCTCTTGACGTTGGTTTCGTCAGCATGTCAACATAGGCCCCATCACTTTATCCTGTAAGCTGACTAGTATATAGGATCTTTTCTACATATATTCAACTCGGTTGCGACAAAGAAATAAATCGCCTGAAAGGGGTATGTTGGACTTCACTCGAAAGGGGGAGAATACTATAATTATACAAAATAAAGGTGCCGGCCGGTTACACGGCAACGACACCTTTATAAACATCAACATAATCACCCTGATTTCTCAGGATGACCACTGACTACATATTTATCAAGATAGCACTCACGCGCCTGTTCAATGCACGTCCCTCGTCGGTCTGATTACTGGCGATTGGATCGGCTTTACCGTACCACTGCAGGGTAACACGATTTTTGTCAATCTTGGAGTGCGCCAGCAGGTAATCGCGCACGGATTCGGCACGTTTTCTGGAAAGCTCCATGTTATACCCCTCGCTGCCGACACCATCGGTATACCCGGCAAGGACCAGCTGGACTTTTGGATTCTTTTCCAAGAGGATACCGAAGTTCTTCAACTTCTCATGGTACTTGTTATTTAGATCCGATTTGTTGAAATCAAAAAGGATGCCATCGACTATATCGACCGCAACCGCTTTCTCAATGACCCGATACAAGGCGCCGGTCGTGTATCCCGGATGACCGAGTAATTTAACAAAGGGAATAACCATGGAACACTCATTCAGCTCGGACATTGCCTTGATGAGATTCTGTTCAACTTCTCCGGTAGCGCTGCTGACGGCATAGATGCAGGTATCATACTTTTGAACGAGTTTTTGGGCCAGGGTCAGCGGGGTCTCATTATTTTTCATCTTGGTGTAGGTACCGTCGGTAAACACCAAGAGAGCTGTTTTACCTGTCAGGCCGGCCATAACAGGGTCGAGTTCTTCCAGGGCATGCTGGAGCATTGTCGGGCCACTGGCCTTGGCAGGCAGCGCCTCGATAGCCTTGGCAGCGGATTCTTTACTGTAAGG
>CALZIH010000341.1 GCA_945787305.1 uncultured Desulfobulbaceae bacterium
TCAAACGGTCATAAGTTAAAACCCGGACATCTTCAATGTCGTAACTCTGCTTGATGAAACGAATTGTTTCTTCCACCCGCCAACGCGTTATATATGCCTCCACTGCCCACCATAAAACCTTCCTGTTGCGTCGCATTGGTTCTGTCGTCAGGAGCATTAATGGTTTCTTGCCAAGGCCTTTGACAACAACCAGCCAAAGACTCCTCTCCTGCCATTCCGGCAACCGTACAGGTAAAAAACCAAATTCGATGCGATACGTCTTTTCTTCGCCCTTTTTCTCTTTGATGATGGTGGCGCTGTATGGTGTGCTGCAAAATACGGCCAGGTTCAATCCACTTCGGAGCTTCCCTCTATACAATAGATTGCGATCACCGCGTTGCCGGACAATATAACGGCAGCTGCTGTCTTTTGTCCACGGGATCAGGAATTCCCGGCGATCACCACCACGATCATACACCAAGACTCCCTGGTAATGAGTTGCTTGGCGAACGCGTTTGACAAGGGAGAGTATCTGCTCATTCTCACTGGTGAAATCAGGGGCATTCTGTGACCAGAGTTCCTGGGCCAGTGGTGTAATTTCGCTAGAGCCAACCTCACAGCCGACCACACCACACATCCAATATCCTTTGCCAATGGTTTTTTCACTGGCATCGCGGACACTGGCTAAATACTGCATTTTTTTCGCATACTTTTTCTGTAAATCAGTCGGGTCAACGATGAGAAGGGTTTTTTCCGTTATGCGCTTTGCGCCGAGCTGAAGCACCTGTTTTTCAATATGCGATGCAAGTCCTTTGTCGGCAAGATTACGGCTCAGTCGTTTATGGGTCGCATGTAATGGAATATCTTCTTCCAAAGACCTGCCTATTTCCGTTAACCGAACAGAACCACTTGCTGAAAGACCAAAAATAGCTTCTTCAATAAATCGTGAGGAAACCTTTCCCATGCTGGTACAAAGTTCACCCGAAAATTTGTGGATTTGCTGTCGTAATTTATTGCCAATCTGATGTATCATCTGCTTGAACCTCTTTGTCTTGGTGAATAATTGTGGTGTGATGGCTTACAATTATTTACCACAAAGGGGTTCGTCTACTTGGCATAAAGTTCACCCATTTTTGCCATTTTCACTTTCCTGATTACCTAACTCTATAATTCTAGAAGAAAATTCAGCGAAAACAAGTCAGGAATGGGGGATGTCCTTAACAATAACCTGTTGACATAAAGACACCACCAGAATAAGTTATAGAGTTTAGATGTGTCTAGTAATGCCCCACGGTTATCGAGACTGTCGGCATGTAGAGATGAAAAGTAGATGGGTCATGCCATCAACAAAGGATGTGATTGAATCATGATAGAAGTTGAAGTCAGAGGTGATCTTGAATATGCTATTCGTCAGCTCAAGAAGAAATTGCAGATTGACGGTATTAAACGCGAGCTGAAAAGGCGTGAATATTACGAAAAGCCCAGCGTTAAAAAACGGCGCAAAGCGGCCGAAGCTCTGCGTAAACTCCGTAAGTTTAATCGGATGCGACGCCAGTACTAGAAAGATCGCTTGCAGTACTCCATCCTGCCGGACGAATAGAGTTGTCCGGCAGGATTTCACTACTCCCGGGTGCTCTGCCCATGTCGGATTTTTCTTCCGCTCTTGATCTATTTCTTCAACACCTCATTGTTGAAAGAAGGTTGGCTGAAAACACTATTCAGTCATACCACTCAGACCTTGCCTTTTTTTTCAGTTTTACCAAGCAAAGCAACATTGATTCACTATCGGCCATCAAGGCCTCGCATATCCATAATTTCTTCCTGGAATCTCATAACCGTGGCATCACCTCGCGCAGCAACAGCAGGCGTCTTGCCGCCCTGCGGGCTTTCTTTTCCTTTGCCCTCGCACGGCACCTCATTGTTTCCAGTCCGCTGGCCCATATCGATGCTCCAAAAATTGGAAAAACCCTGCCCAAAGCCTTGAGCATAGCCGAAGTGGATAGCTTGTTGTCGCTGCCGGAAAAAACAAGCCCGCTGATCCTGCGTAACAATGCCATGTTACATCTTCTCTATGCCACCGGCATCAGGGTCTCGGAACTGGTCGCCCTCCCCGTCAACGGTTGCAATGTAAGCAGCTGCAGTGTTCGAATCCTCGGAAAAGGCGGCAAAGAACGGATGATTCCCTTCAGCGAAACGACCCGGAATACAATAGAGGAATACTTGCAACGGGCCCGACCGCTAATTCTTAAAGGGCGGCCTTGCCGATGGGCCGCAGCCGCTTCTGGCAGATTATCAGGGAGCGGGCCGTGGCGTCGGGTATCAACAAAGAGGTCAGCCCGCATATGCTGCGCCATTCTTTTGCCACCCACCTGCTTGCAGGGGGTGCAGATCTACGGGCAGTGCAGATGATGCTTGGCCACTCGGATATATCCACCACCCAGATTTACACCCATGTAGATGCAACCCGGCTCAAGTCTATTCACCAGCGGTTTCACCCAAGAGGGTAGCCGCCACGGTAACAACAACCGGAACCATCGATTCAAATCTGTTCATATTGGGAACAAGTGGTGATGGTGATAAAAAAAGTGGGGTTGCGTAAAGGTACCTTAGCAGCTTGAAAGGTCTACTAGAGGGCCGGGGCTTACCTGCGTAGCCAGCAACAATTCCGGTCGTTCGGCATATCCAGCCAGCGTGTTCTCCATCTCCCGTAAAACAAGTTCCGGATGATTGTTGGTCTCACTCAAATGGGCAAGCACAATGGTCCGCAGTGGTCCGTTCATCAGCAGGCTGACAAAGGAAGCGGCATCCGCATTGGCAAGATGTCCCATATTTGATTGAACCCGTTGTTTCAACGGCAGGGGATAAGGACCATCTTTCAGCATCTGTGGATCATGATTGGCCTCGAGTATCACCCCCTGGCAGCGACCCATCAGGTGGGCCATGAGTTTACTCACCTGACCGGTATCGGTACAATAGCCCAAGCTCAGTTCACCGTTGCCGACAATAAACCCGACCGGATCGGCTGTATCATGGGATATGGCAAAGGGGTGCACCTCCAACCCTTCATGGGCAAAACGTCCGCCGGTGGCAAATTCCTGCAATTGAAATAACTTCCCCACTCGATGCTCTGCGGCTCGATAGGTCCCGACATTGGCATATACAGGCAGCTTAAAACGGCGTGAGAGCACACCCACTCCGGAAATGTGATCATTGTGTTCGTGGGTGACGATGATTGCGCTGAGCTGTTCGGGAGAACGGTCAATCAAGGCCAGTCGGCGTGCGATTTCCTTACCTGAAAAACCGGCATCAATAAGCAAACATGTCTCTCCCTCTTCAACAAAGGTACAGTTACCACGACTGCCACTGCCGAGCACGCAGAATTTCATTTTATCCCCGTGTGACCGAAACCTCCGGAGCCACGCTGGGTTGGCTCCAACTCGGCCACGGGATGAAGTGATGCCTGGCAGACCGGAGCAAGAATCAGTTGCGCTATCCGATCGCCCCGATTTATAACAAATGATTTCCGGCTCAGATTAATCAACCCCACCTTAACCTCACCTCGATAATCGGCATCAATGGTTCCCGGAGCGTTGACCACTGTAATGCCGTGTTTGACGGCCAGCCCTGAACGAGGGCGAACCTGCAGCTCATAACCGTCAGGAAGGGCGACGGCAAAACCGGACGGCACCAAGGCAATTGCACCCGGCAAGAGCTCAACAGGCCCATCTACAGCCGCCGCGATATCCATACCTGCTGATTGTGCGGTCTCATATGCCGGCAATTTGAGATCTTGACACTGCTTTGGCTGCAACCAGCAAAAATCTACATCAACCTTTTGCATTACCACTTTATTCCCGATAATAATTAATTATATGCAATGTCCGGCTCATGCCAGTCGAATACATTGAATAAAAAAAGCCGGCTCCCTTACGGGAAACCGACTTCTTACTGTGCCCAAATGAATCTCTGTGCAAAGGAGTGAAAAGCAAAGAGAAAGTAATTATCTGCTCCTTCTGCTGATTACCGCCGGCGACGGCAACTAGCAAACCCGGAACCCTTACTTACTCTTCACCCTCTTCAAGTGCGGCTTTACGGCTCAATCGGATTCGACCGCGACCGTCAATGTCAAGAACCTTGACCCGCACGGTGTCTCCCTCATTGAGGACATCGGTTACCTTGTTGACTCGCTCCTTTTTCAACTCCGAGATGTGGACCATACCGTCGGTACCGGGCAGAATCTGGACAAAGGCACCAAAATCCTTCACCGTCCGGACCACACCCTCATACACTTTTCCGAGTTCCGGCATGGCGGTCATTTCTTCGATACGCTTGACCAGTGCTTCGCCCTGCTCAGAGCTGGTACTGAAGATTTTTATGGTGCCATCATCCTCGACGTCGATCTTGGAATCAAACTCGGCAGTCATCTCACGGATCACCTTACCACCTGGGCCGATAATGTCTCGGATCTTATCCTGGTGAATCTTCAAGGTGATGTATTTCGGTGCATGCTCTGAAACGTCCTTGCGCGGAGCGCCAATAGCCTCCTCCATCTTGTCAAGGATATGCAGACGCCCAACTTTGGCCTGGGCCAGGGCACGTGACATAACTTCCCGATCGACACCGTCTATTTTGATATCCATCTGCAGGGAAGTAATCCCTTCGCGGGTTCCCACAACCTTGAAATCCATATCACCAAGGTGGTCCTCATCGCCAAGGATATCGGTCAAGACAACCACCTTGTCGCCCTCCTTGATTAAACCCATGGCCACACCGGAGACTGGGCTTTTAATGGGCACCCCGGCATCCATCAATGCAAGGCTGCCGCCACAGACCGTGGCCATCGACGAGGAACCATTGGACTCAAGAACCTCTGAAACCACCCGCATGGTATACGGAAAGGCCTCGCCATCGGGGAGGACAGCCTCAATACCACGACGGGCGAGGGTTCCATGACCGATGTCTCTTCGACTTGGTCCACGCATGAAGCGAACTTCACCGACACAAAACGGCGGAAAATTATAATGGAGCATAAAGCGTCGATAGACATCGCCGCCGAGCCCCTCCAGATGCTGTTCGTCTCGTTCGCTACCAAGAGTACCAATGACCATGGCCTGGGTCTCGCCTCGGGTAAACAGGGCTGAACCATGGGCACGCGGCAGGACACCGACCTCACAGGAAATGGGACGAACATCTTCAAAGGACCGCCCATCAAGCCGTTCACCCTTGTCAACAATGCGCTCACGCATTACACGCTTTTTATAAGCGGAAAGCAGGTCAAACACATCAGACTCATCCTCATAGAGATCATCTTCAATCTCCTTGATTACCTCATCCTTCAGCAGGTCGTAACGGTCACCACGATCCATCTTGTCAGCCGTGGTCACAACCTCTTCCATGCCGGCGGCGGCAACCGCTTCAACCTTTGCCTTCAGTTCTTCATTCACGATTGGCTCAACAACCTCACGATTGGGCTTGCCGATATC
>CALZIH010000342.1 GCA_945787305.1 uncultured Desulfobulbaceae bacterium
TGGTTATGTCTGTCGAACGCCGGGCCGCGCTAAAAATTTCCTGCAAATCCTCATAAATTGGATCGTTAGGGGTAGTTTTTTCTATTGCAAACTCTGTGTACCCAAGGATTACACTGAGCATATTGTTGAAATCGTGCGCCACCCCACCGGCCAATAATCCAACGGACTCCATTTTTTGAGTTTGGATTAACTGACTCTCCAATTTCTTCTTGTCTGTAATGTCTCGGATAGTTTCCACTGCGGCCACTATATTTCCTCCAGCATCCTTGATAGGACTGGCTGAGACCTCCATATGAACAATCCCCTTATCCGTAACTGCACTTGTTTCACGTCTATGTACACCACCATCATTGAAACACTCTACCAGCAAACACCCTGGGCAGATATCTGCCCTGTTATGAAAGGCCTGGTAACAGAATTCGCCAATATGATCGCCTTGTTTTTGCCGATGCAGATTATTCTGGTAGAGGATTGTAAAGTTCTTATCCTGGACTGTGATGCCATCGTTTAGAGCGGCAAGAAAAGCCTCTAGTTTATTTCTCTCCTCTATAATATTATTTTGAATTTGCTTACGTTCAGTGATGTCTTCTGCGACTCCCACCACATAATTGACCGTGCCATCCTCTTCACAAACCGTGAAACCTCGGTCTGACAGCCAGCGAACTTCTCCATCGGGACGAATAATCCGATATTCACGGCTCTCTCCACCACCTGTTGCCAGGGTTTTTTGAAAAGACTCATTTGCGTATTCAAGATCGTCAGGGTGAATACTCTGTGACCATTCCCCGTAATCAGCAAGCAAGTCTTTCCGTGAACGCCCCCACACTTCATCGTAAGCAGGACTCACGTATTGTACTTTTTGATCCTGAAAATCGAAGACCCAGAAAACCTCTTTGATATTTTCAACCAGCAGCCTGAATCGTTCTTCACTCTCAAGTAGCTTTTCTTCGGCGTGTTTACGATCGGTTATGTCTTCACCAATAGACTGATATTCAAGCGCGTTACCCTGGGTGTCAAAGAAACCGTGGTTTAGCCATTTTTGCCAGCGGATCTCTCCCTTGGTGGTGACAACCTGGTGCTCATGGACCAGAGAAGGCGAATCAGGACGTAGAGCATGAATATTGGCCATTACAGACTCATGATCCTGCTCAGGTATAAAAGATAAAAAGCTTGAACCTATAATGTCTTCGGGATCTATATTGAAAAAATTACTATACGCCTTGTTGACGAAAGTCACTTCACTATCCGGCAGAAAACTACAGATCAGGACAGGTGTGTATTCGACAATGCTGCGATACAATTCCTCACTCTTGCGGAGCATCTTCTCAACCCTCTTCCGCTCGGTGATATCGGTGGTTGCCAGCAAGGCGATTCTCGAATCTTTTTGAATATGAAGCTTGAGGTATATATCCCGGATCTCGCCATCCAGCGTTTTTACCTGTCCCTCAGTTTCAAAATGCAGTTTTCCTTCAGCAAGCGCTATGATTTCTTCTTTAAAGGTATCGTAGGATGTATCGGCGAATATTTTGTCCAGGTTGCCAAGCAGCTCTTCTTTGTTTTTTGCATTATGCAGACGGAGTGTTTCCTGGTTAATATCCTTGATTTTGACTTTTGTGGCTAAGACTTGCAGTTCGGCAGGGTTGTCCTCGAGGTAGGCCCTGAAATCATGTACACCGCGTTCCCTGATTTCATTCAAGTAGTTAAAAAGTTTGCTGAAATCTTCTTCCCATATAGGAACAGGTGAATGGTGGAAAAGTTGTTGAAAACGGTCTTCGCTTCTTTGCAGACCTTGTTCTGCGATCTCGCTTCTTCGCCTTGCTATCTCGAATTTCTGACGGTAGGACAGGGTGTTAAAAATATCCTCAAAAGTTTGTGGTACACGCTTCGCTGGTTCGCCATAATAGAGGTAAAGGGTCATGGTAAAGGCAAATGGTACTGCCATGACAATTTTGCCGATTATCCCTGAAGTGAGAATGCTAAGGTAATTTGCCTGTCCGAAAAAGGCTCCAGTGGCAAATACCAGCGTATCGAACACAAGAACCAATGCCATGGTCAGATAAATACAAAGGAAATGATGTTTGGTGACCCAGCGCCAGATAGCTTCATAGACAAATATGATGAGCAAAACATCGGCAAACAAAGCGATTGTTCCCGCTATAGTGATCCGTACATTTTGATTGAAAATACCAGGAGAGAGGCTAAGAAAATTGAGGGTATCGGGTAGTCTCAACTGCAATCCAAAAATGATCATGAGCAGGCTCATGGTCAGGTTGGCAAACATGATCCCGTAAATCGCTTTGCGTGCCTCAATGGCGTCTTCGCGAATGTAAATAAGTAAAATAGCAAACAGGGTGGCCGTAAACATGATCACAGAACCAGGGCTGACGACTATGCCGGGCAGGATTTTTGCGTATATGGAGGAAGCCAGGACCACTTGGATGGGTTGAAAAACACCCAGAGTAATGTACAGGGGAGTCAGACCAAAGCGAAAACGAAGACGAAATAACCCCAACAGCACTGCAGCGACAACTATCGTCACCAGGGTAAATAGAACGAATTGGTTGATAAGTACGTTGTTCATCGTATGTTGCTTACGTAAGTGCCCTCTGGCGAAGTGCGTATGCTCCTATGCTCTGTTTGCTGCTCATATTGGGTCACTGCTATCCAGTTAAGCATATAGATAAGGCCTGAAGGTCTGCTTTCGTGTATGCAGCTTGTGCGTCTAACAAGCTAATACAAATTGAGATTCTGGCCATGTTTATGGTGACACGCTATTTGTGCAATTACTCAAATTATCGACAGGCATGGATTTCAAAAAATCCATAAGGGGCCTTATCGTCCACAGTGGAGATACTGCTCATTGATAAGATGATGTCTGGCCTGCTTTTGGCTCTTCTATGTTCGTTACGTAAGGTCAACATTGTTCCATTTTATCTTAATTTCGATACCGGACATAAACAAAAAAAAGGTTCACCCGGCAAATGAGTATCTGAGGAGTATCTCAACGTAAAAAAATAGGGGAAATCGGAATCTGTACAATGTACCCGCCAAACTTCCCTTTTCAGACAATATCCATTGGGATATTTGTGTTCAGCTTACATACAGCTCTTCCAGGTTGGTAAAGAGTTCTTTTCGCTCCTTTTCAAAGGTGTCGAGCTTCTGCCGGGCGGCATCTTTCTGCCCACTGTTGAGTAAATCGATGATTTCACCGGCACATTGATG
>CALZIH010000343.1:0-3219 GCA_945787305.1 uncultured Desulfobulbaceae bacterium
AGCTTGGAAAAAAAATTACCGTGGTGGAAATAAACAGTGCCGAGGAATTGGATGACTTTCTGTCCACAATACCTGAGAATGTGGATGCCCTGTTTTTCCTTCATTCAATCTTTATCGCCTCAAATGCCGAAAAAATAACGGCCGTCGCTCATAAGAAAAAAATACCCACCGCTGCCGCCATCGCTTTATCTGAAAGCGGGGTCCTTGTCTCCTTTAGTCCAAGGTTATACGACCTCGGCAAACAGGCCAGCAGGCTGGCATACAATATACTCATGGGGGAAGCTGCGGAGTCTACCCCGGCGGAAGTGGCAAATTACTTTCTGGGCATCAATATCAATGAGGCAACCAAGATGGGGTTCGTCATTGCCGATGACATACTTATGCAGGCCGACTATATCATTCATGATTAAGCTGCAATGGGTGCACAATAGATGAAGCCCGGTATTCGAGCACAATTCTTAACCGCTATAATTATCTTCACCATTATCCCATTACTCATTCTGGGAGTATGGCTTTCCTGGAATAATTATGTACTGGAAAAAGAACAGTTGATTCATTTCCAGGAAGAAATTGCAGGCCAGGCCTCGCAGTTAATCGGCGCCTTTTTCCATGAAAACGAACATAAAATACAATCTATTGTCAGTACAAATTATTTTCCTGCCTTGTCCATTGCCCAGCAAAGGGAGCTGTTATCAAAACATCTCCATACGGAAAAAGACAATCTCCACCGGGAAATTTTCACCGGCTTTACCGTGCTGGACAAAAACGGAAGAGAATCAGTACGGGTCTCAAAAAAACACCTCTTGAGCCGTGAACCTGCAAACAGAGCTTCCTCCCAAGAATTTACAGTACCCCTTACAACAAAGGCCACCTATTACAGTCCGATATATTTCGACCAGGTTTCCGGGGAACCATTGATGAAAATAAGCGTGCCCCTTGTCGAGCTTCGTCAGCAAGAAGCCGTTGGCGTACTCATTGGAGAAATCAAACTCAACTCGCTACACACCATTATAACAGCAATTACCATCGGCAAAACAGGTTACGCCTATCTTACCGACCGTGACGGTCAGGTTGTGGTGCACCCCAACCCTTCTGTTGTCTTGAAACGCAGCAACTTCCTCCCACCCTATAAAGCCGAAATCATACCGGGCTTGAATGGCAAAGAAGCCATCGTTGTCGCACAGAAATTGTCAGTCGGAAGTCAGGATCTATTTTGTGTAACTGAGTTTCCAACCCAAGACGCGTTTGCCAACCTTATTGATTCAATCAGGATTATCTTCGTTGTTCTTTTCCTTTCCCTCTCTGGTGCAGTGATCCTTGGTTTTCAGTTGATCCGGAATTTTGTCAGACCGATTGAATTGTTGGCTGAAACAGCAGGTAATATCAGCCAGGGGGATTTCTCACAGCAAGTAAACCTTGCAAGGGAAGATGAAATCGGTCAGTTGGCAATATCCTTTGACGCCATGACCGTAAAGCTTGTTTCCACCATACGTGAGCTTGAAAAGGAAAAGAATTTTATCGGCAATGCCATTGAGGCGATAACGCAGCCTTTTTATGTTATCAATGCCATTGACCACACCATACTACTGGCGAACTCAGCATCTCGTTTTGGTGTACTAACCGGCCGGGAAACCTGTCATTGCCTCGTCTACGGGTGTGATGAACCCTGCGAGGAACATCAGCGTCCTTGTCCGATTACTGAGATTCAAAAAACCGGCAAACCTGTCATTGTCAGACACACCACAAATGAGAATGGTACTGACAGGACCTTTGATGTCCACGGCTATCCCATTTTTGACCAAAGGGGGGAGGTAGCGAACGTTATTATTTACTATGTTGATATAACCGAAAAAATAAAACTTGAACAACAGGTCCGCCAATCACAGAAAATGGAAGCGGTCGGCACCCTGGCCGGAGGGATCGCGCACGATTTCAATAACATTTTAATGGTCATCAACGGATATGCCCAGATCGTATACAACGAAGTGCACGATAACCCGTCTGTGGCAGACGACATGAGGGAAATCATAACTGCCGGAACACGAGCCCGTGACCTTGTTCGACAAATTTTGACGATCAGCCGCAGCACAACACAACAGAAAATGCCCCTTGAACTTCCACCGGTTGTCAAAGAAATTATCAAAATGCTCCGGTCATCAATCCCCAGTACAATCAAGATTGAACAGGATATCAGCTCCAACAGAATGGTATTCGTCGATCCGAGCCAAATACATCAAGTGGTCATGAACCTCTGCACCAATGCATATCAGGAAATGTGCAAGACCGGCGGCACCTTGTCTATTTCTTTAGAAGACTTTGATATCACCGAAGAAGACAACAACTACGAAGAGCTGACTCCGGGCGAGTTCGTTAAATTATCCATACGTGATACCGGCAAAGGAATAGCAGAAAACCTAAAAAATAAAATATTTGAACCCTACTTTACAACCAAACAAGATGGAGATGGAACAGGACTGGGGCTGGCAGTTGTTCACAGTATTGTCCAGGGATACGGAGGACATATTTCCGTAGACAGCGGTAAGGAACAAGGCACTATTTTTACAATTTTATTGCCCTGTTATGTCAGCAATGATTCCGAAGAGATAATTGAAACCGTCGCACCGGAAAGAGACCTTGCCGGCACAGAAAGGATTATGATCGTTGATGATGAAGAAACGATCATAATCCTTGCCCAAAAAGTATTTGGCCAATACGGTTACCGAATCGAAGGATTCACGGACAGCCTCGAAGCAGTAGAACACTTCACCAAACAACCGGAAGGATATGACCTCGTCATTACCGACATGACCATGCCCAATTTAACCGGTATTGAACTGGCCGAGAAGGTGATGGCATTACGAAACGACATCCCTGTCATCTTAGCCTCGGGTTACAGCGACTTGATTAACAGGGAAAAAGCGCAGGAGATAGGAATAGCAGAATTTATCGGCAAACCATTTACCGTACAGTCCTTATTACAAACAGTGAGAAAATTGCTCGACAGGCAACCTACCTGAGGCGAGGTTTTTTGAGAAGACCAGAGGCCTTTCCAACACGGTAAGCGCTGCCCGGATGAGTTCATCCTATTCTTCCTGTTTCCAGGGCTCAACATAACGGCGGAACTGGGGTGCCGTTGATTACACCGGAAACGAAACCGGATAACTACCTACCAATATTTCTCTACAGTAACGAACAACTGGTTCCCTGGCATTCATCGCG
>CALZIH010000343.1:3263-5297 GCA_945787305.1 uncultured Desulfobulbaceae bacterium
TGCTGGCATTCATCGCGTTGTACATATCGCCGCCAAATGACAGCACGCATTTCCATCAGCAAGGGTTGTTTACAGCAAGACTCGTTCTATCCCCAATGTAGAGAGCATATGCCAATGACTGAATTGTCGAGCTGAATTTGACCACTGGCCATATTCCTTTAAAACAAGGGGGATAAACTTATAATTTTCCTGCATACCACATGATTAATACAATGGACTTTTCCATCACCATTTTCACAGACTTTTATTTGGATTTTCTCGATAGCCGCCTAGCATCGGAAGAGTAGTCTATATTCTCCTGTGTTTGATAGATTGCAGTATGTTTTCTTTCCACACTATGGCTGAGTGTTGTTGAATATTGCCGGCAGAAACAAAGGCCAATAAAAGGTCGATACCGCCCCGGGTCCTGGAGGAGTTCCTGTTCCGGCTAGTTTGCTGACAAAAAGATTAGGACCACCCATACCAGTGGTCAGGTTAAAAACATCTATTCCAGGGTCAAAGTCGACAGTCCCGCTAAAAAAGCCTGTGGTATAGACGCTACCGGAAGCATCAACAGCAATATCATTTCCGGCCCCGTAATCGTCTCCGGCCAGGACTTTTGACCAGACAAAATTGCCGCTACTATCCAGCTTGTTAATGAAGATCTCACTGCTGGCAGTGGTCGTTAGAGTGTAGGTTCCAGGCCCAGGATCAAAGTCGACAGTGCCAGCAAAGTTACCGGTGGTGTAAACGTTGCCGGAAGGATCGACTGCAATAGCAATTCCCCCTTTAGATGAAGTTCCAGCCAGGGCTTTGGCCCAGACAAAGTCGCCGCTGCTGTCCAGTTTACTGATAAATACGTCCGGATCACCTGAGCTGATCAATTTAAATGTGTCAGGCCCGGGGTCAAAATCCTGAGTACCATTAAAGTTGCCGGTGGTGTAGACGTTTCCGGATGAATCGACAGTGATACTTTCTCCAGTTTCAGCTGGAGTAGCTCCCAGGCCTTTGGCCCAAACAAAACCACCGTTGCTATCCAGTTTACTGATAAACATACCTGAGCTGGTCAGATTAAATGTGCCCGGTCCAGGATCAAAATCAAGAGGGGCATTAAAGACGCCTGTGGTGTAGATGTTGCCGGAAGGATCAACAGCAATACCATATCCAAATTCGATAGAGGAACCCCCCAGCGATATGGCCCAGACAAAGTTACCACTACTGTCCAGTTTACTGATAAATATATCCTCCTGACGTACGCTGGTCAGATTAAAAGTGCCTGGTCCAGGGTCAAAGTCGGCTGTGTTATAGAAGGTGCCAATGGTGTAGACGTTGCCGGAAGTGTCGATGGCTATGCCGGCTCCAAGAGCATAACCGTTAGCGCACGCGGCCTTGGCCCAGGGCACCGGCACGGCCCTGGTGGTGGGGACCACCGGCCTGGAAGCAGCGCACCGATCGGCGCTGGCAAGGGCGGCGGAAAAAGCCTGCCTGGTCCAGGCCGCCAACTTTTCCTTAGGCGTCAATGTGCTGCTGGGCTTGGTCGAGCAAACCGCCGGTGTTCTCGGGGACGATTACGATATCGAAATCGTTGAGATGCACCATCGGCACAAGGTGGATGCCCCATCCGGCACGGCCCTGGCGCTGGGTCATGGGGCGGCCGACGGGCGCGGCGTGGATCTGGGCAAGGTTTCCCAGCGGGTGCGCGACGGTCACACCGGCGAACGCAAGCGGGGCGACATCGGTTTCGCCACGCTGCGCGGCGGCGACGTTGCCGGCGATCACACGGTCATCGTCGCCGCCGACGGTGAGCGGGTGGAACTCACCCACAAGGCCGGCAGCCGCGCCATCTTCGCCCGCGGCGCCGTGCGCGCGGCGGCGTGGACGGCGGGCAAGCCGCCGGGAATTTATTCCATGCGCGACGTGCTGGGATTTTCCTGACAAACCTTTTCCCGCTTTTAAAGCAAATCCCGAGCCGATCAATCCGATCCGCGACGACGTATTTGCGTAAAAACAATAATACAGAGCACTCCCGACGATTCTGATCAAACCGGAAACGCT
>CALZIH010000344.1 GCA_945787305.1 uncultured Desulfobulbaceae bacterium
CAACCACAGTTCGCTCTGTTCTATGGCGTGCTGGTTCATAATCTTCCCCTCCAGGATCTCTCACCCCTGTGAAAATGTCACAATCCGGTATTTCTTTTGCCGTACAAGAACTATAGCAGAGGGGTCTTACATTTTTCTGACAAAGAAGCTGGTTTCTTTTAACCTGAATCCGTGAGCGTTCGGCAGTGGTTCAGATGCGCGAAAGAAACCACACGATTATCCTGTAGTGATATCGTATGGTTGATGACAGATAGCGTAGACTTCGAAGCAGATGAGCCGCTGCCGATCGCCCCGTAGGGCGAATAGGTGAAATTATAAATTACTCACAATCCGTAATTTATTTCATAAATTCTAAAGATAAAAGAAAAACCAATAATTTTTCGTCACGGATTCAGGTCAGCCCCACTCCACCTGGGAACCTGCACATCAACCCCCAGCTGATCGCAGATACGGGCGGCAAAATGCCGGGCCATTTCCTGCAAGCTCTTCGGCTGCATATAAAAAGAGGGCATCGGCGGACAGATGATTGCGCCCGCTTCCTGGACCGAAAGCATATTACGCAGATGGGTACGATTGAGCGGTGTCTCCCGGACAGCCAGCAACAGGGGACGTCGCTCTTTGAGGGTCACATCCGCCGCCCGGTGAATCAGGTTACCGCTGTAGCCTGCGGCAATACCGCCCAGGGTGCCCATGGTGCAAGGCAAAATCACCATGGCTCCATACCGGCTTGAGCCCGAGGCGACAGGCGCGGTAAAGTCGTCAATTGCAAACCAGCGACTGACACCGGCCAGTTGCGTATGATCTTCCAGGCCAAGCTCAAGCTTCAGTACCTTCCGACCACTACCGGAAATTATTCCGTGCACTTCCACCTCTTGTTCGGCAAGCAGAGAAAGTAACTCCGGAACATAGAGCATGCCAGTGGCGCCGGTAACGGCGAGTAGTATTCTGTTTCCCGTCATAACCCTATTTTACCCCTATATAGATCGAGACAATGCCGAAGCTGAGCGGTTTTCGCTCTACATGGGAAAACCCGGCCTGACGCATCATAGTGAGCAGCTCCTCCGGTTCATAAAAAGCGGCGATGGATGAGGCCAGATACTCATACGCCTCCTTGTCACCGGAAACCATGCCCGCAACCTTGGGCAGCACCTTGTTGAGATAAAAAGCATAGAGCGGCTTGATGACCGGATTCGTTGGCCGGGAGAATTCCAGGATCAGCAGCTTACCACTATGCTTGAGCACCCGGTGCATCTCCTGTAATCCCTGTTGGGTACGGGCCAGATTACGGACCCCGAAGGCCACCGTGCAGCCGTGAAAGGTGTCACTAGGCGCGGGAATTTCTTCTCCGTCACCACAGACCGGGAATATGCGTCCTTTCCGGTCGTCCTGCGGCAGGGCCTGTTGACCGGCCTTGAGCATATCTTCGCAAAAATCAACCGATAACACCTGTCGCTGCTTTGTCTGCCGTGTCAACTCCAGGGAAAGCGGCAGGGTTCCGGCACAAAGGTCAAGCACCGGTCCGGCTGGAAATTCACGAAGGAGCCGCGTCGTCTTCCAACGCCAATAGCGGTCGATCTGCATGGACAAGAGTGAGTTGAGCAGATCATAACGTCCGCTGATGGAGGAAAACTTATCGCGGACAAACTTCTTTTTTTCATCCGCTTGGGAAAGTGAGGGTTGCTCAACCATTTTTTTCTATCCAAAAACAATTTCAGCCTGACCTGCCCCATTGCCTGCATCGACAACAGGTTGAAAAGCGGTTGCATCACCAGTCGAACATTCACATTCGGCAATGGAAGCATCTGCAATCAATTATCCGGCCTGGGCTCAGGAAAAAATCTTTAAGGGTAAGGCCCTGCTTTCGGCCTCACCCCGCTTAATCAGTAAGGTAAAAAAACGCTCCAGGGCCTGTTGCTTCATATCTTGCAGATCATACTCTATTGCTTGCAGATAGGAGGAACAGACATCCATCTTCATCGGTATCCGTGGCGCTACCCGTTCGCAGATTTCCGGTAATCGGCCAAGGCCGCGATTGCGGCAAGTGAGCAAGGCCTGATGAATCCTTCTGACCTCCTCAGTCTTATCCTGCAGATATTTCTCGCGGACGGCAAAAACAGCAAAGACAAAAGGAAGCGCGGTGTTTTCATGCCAGACTTGTCCCAGGTCAAGCTGTATCGGGTACTTTTGACCTACTCGCAGCCGCAGGGCTTCATCACCAATGGCAAGCACTGCTGCCGGGTCCGGTTCGTTCGGACGCCGGGCAAAGATCTCCCCCCGAAAATAGTCCGGCTGGATCGAAAAAAACTCTTCCAGGATAATCCGCAACAGACAAACCGAGGTATCGGACTGCCCGCTGAGAAGTACGGGTTTGCCACCAAGCTCTTCAGGAGCAATCGTGGAAAACAGAAACACACTGCCCACCGGACCGGTGGCTGAGATGGAAAGATCCGCAAGGATTTGATAGCGATTGGGTCGGGCCGCATATTCAATAGAGGAAACAAAGCCAAGATCAAGCGCATCATCCGCTAGCATCCGGTTCAGCCTTGACGGAGGCGCTTCAATCACCTGCCAGTCAGGCTCGCTGATCTCCTCTTTCCATATTTCATAGATGGGCGCGGTGTTTATGTAGTTGACCATTCCAATCCGGGCCATTTTTCTTTCCTTAGGTTTTGACCCATTGCGGTTTCTGGCCACTGCCGCCATGTACAAGGGCGGCGCAGATCTCTTGCCCATCTTTGGCCTCATCGGGGACAGGTACGGAAAGAAAACAACCGCTTTTCCCAGGGGCAAGCGTGCCGTATCGGGTCTGTATCCCCAGAGCCGCCGCACCTCCCAGGGTCGCCATTTTCAAAATGTCATCGGGCGAGACCTCGGGATGATCTTCGGCTAAAAGCTGCATTTCCCGCCAAATGGAAACCTCAGGATTGCTGGCCACAGAGTCCGTCCCCAGAGCAGGTAGCAGTCCATGCTGTAGGTAGGCTGCAACAGGTGCTTTTCCAACTTGCAAAAACCTGTTACTCCCGGGACAGAGACACACCGTTGCCTGCTTTTTCTTCAGCAGAAGAATTTCATCGTTACTCACATGGACGGCATGCACACACAGGGTTCTGCTGTTCAGCACCCCGATCTCATGTAAATACTGTACCGATCCTTCAATGTCAATTGCAGCCGATTGAAAAGAATCGTCATAAAATCCCCGCTGCCGTAAAAAGTCCA
>CALZIH010000345.1 GCA_945787305.1 uncultured Desulfobulbaceae bacterium
AAGAAGCCGATTGAAAGATTGTCGGTGTCGTAACAAGCCTCGCCAACGATGGCGGAAAAGTTACAAATCCTTGTATTTTCGTACAGTACAAGCGGCGTTTTGGACTTTTTACGAGTTCATCAAAATTACTTTCATGATTTTTTCATTGGGATTGAACCTTGCCAACGCTAGACGAAATCTTTAGTCAGATACAAACAGGGAAAGCTGTCCGTATTGCATTGCCAATGACCGACAGCCTGGAAAAAGAGCGCATAAGTTGTGTTTACCAGCAGGGGGAACAACCTGCATTTTCGCTTTTATTTACACCCGGCAGCCTACAGGCGGAAAGGATAGACAAAGATCGCAAGGCTGTCGTTCTACTTGATTTAAGCGGGAAGAGTATCTCGCTGGCAGCAGACATCGAAAAAATCTTGGGGACCCAAACACTGCGACTTATCGCCCAGGATGTCATCAGTCATGAGCAGTTACGTGATTATTTTCGGGTTGACATCTCCGCTCCACTGGTTGCCCGCCCTGCCCTTCCCGAAACCATCCTCAGCGATGAAAACGTATGGATGGTGAGTGGAGAAACAATCGATGTCAGCGGCAATGGTATACTGGCCATGTTCGATAGTCCCATTGATCAGGATAGCCCTGTTCGGATCGAACTTGTCTTACCGACCGGAGATGCCAAAACCTTACAGGCGGTCGCCCACGTAGTTCGGACCAAAAAAATATCCGACAATCAGTATCATATTGCCCTGCATTTTGACCATATTAACTCAGAGGACAGGGACAGGATTATGGCTTGTTGCTTTGAAATCCAGCGCAAACATCTCCGGCTCAAAGTACAGGTGAAAAATCAAGAATAGTTCCAGTGGCTTTCTTAAGTTGCCTGGAGATCCACCCCTGCTTCCTTAAGTAATACCATGGCAGTACCCTGATTATTGTCTGGAACAACAACCTCGTCGGGCTTCAATGAGAGCAGCCAGTTTCCCACCAATAATCCTTTCTTCTTCTCTTCACCGCTGTACGGGTTTTGAATAAATTGCCGTTTGATCACCTGTTGTTTTTGTGTATCGACTATTTCCACGAGAAACCAGGGCGATTTGACAAAATGCCTTGACGCCTCGCCTTCAGGTCGGACGACCGGGGTGATTCGTCGTATTATATAATCCGGGGCAAAATGAGGACGAATTCTGGCCATGACCACTAATGGGAACTTCTGAGGTATCAATTCTTCCAATCGGTCAGCCACGTGATCGGCTATTTTATGCGATGGGGTATGCATAACCACATCCATATCTATGATAAACCGCCCACCGGCCGTTCTGCTGAGACATTGTTTCACCCTGGTTATTCTTGGGTGTTGCTCTACCATGTCAATAATGTTCCGTTCCGACTCCCGATCGATGGAGGCATCAAGCAGGTCTTTTAAGGCGGTAATCATGAGTGATGCGCCGGCACGGAAAACAAAAAGAGAAACGACCGCTGCCGCCCAGCGATCGACGGCATAGCCAAAATGCGTCGCCAGAAGGCCGACCAGGACGATTCCAGTCGATAAGGCGTCGGCAAGGTAATCCCTGGCATCCGCCTGCAGAGCGGGAGAGTTTAAGCGGCGCCCTTCGCGCAACTGGTAAATCCCAAAAAATAACGCAACCAGCAAAGACAGCGCTGCCACCGGCAGGGCAATGCCGACATCGGGCAATCGTTCAGCACCAAAGAGTGCCTGACGGCTAATCTCATAGGCGGCCACGATAACGGCAATTGAGGTAACCAGGGTTGCAACCGTTTCCGCTTTATAGAGGCCGTAAGGAAATGAAGGGTGTTCTCGACTGGCGACATACAGGCCGACATAGGCTGCAAGTGAGGCCAAGACATCGGTCCCTGAATGGATTGCATCACCAATCAGGGCTGTTGACCCTGAAAGTGCACCGGCAAATCCTTTACCGGCAGCCAGACTGCAGTTTAAGGCTATAGAAACCGCAGCTCTTCGCCGGGCAGAGAGGAGATCATTTTTTGACTGCTCAGAGGTCATCGGTATATGGGTGCCTTATATCAGAAAGGGTCTAACAGTGCTTTAGCCCTGAACTTCGGTCATAAAAACAGGAAGCGTATGCTCCGAAAACTATAAGCCTAACTTGAAAAATTGTATTTTCGCCCGATCTCCCGGAGTCTCACCAGTTCGCTTACCTCGTTATGCTCAAAAATTAATCCTGGGAACATTCTGCCTGTGGTAAAATTATCCACATGCCTTGTCCTCGAATGAAAATCCTAATTTTTCAAGGTGCCCTTAAATAGTTTGTTTTAGTTTGTTTATTTGTCAATGCAATGGGTTGTTTCGACTGAAGACTGTTTGCCCTGCTCTTTATTTACCCCCTTGCTAACCGCCTTTAGCCTAAATGCGTGCAGCCTTCCCCACCCTATTTCACCTCATAGTAAAGAGTCACTCTTTTGTAAAGCTGAAGAGCCTAACTTTTTCATCTCTTCATCATCCAGCCCCCCTTGAAAAAATCATTGACAGTACCCATTGTTTGGTGTACCTAAACTACAACTTTAACAGAGAGAATCATGACAAAAAACCATCCGGACATATCTTGTCATTGCTTGCAGGGCAACGACCAGCATTGTTTTCTACAAAAAAAACCATTTCCGGTC
Source organism: uncultured Desulfobulbaceae bacterium (assembly GCA_945787305.1). Classification (GTDB taxonomy): domain Bacteria; phylum Desulfobacterota; class Desulfobulbia; order Desulfobulbales; family Desulfobulbaceae; genus DRLX01. Next base: position 2,638 of record CALZIH010000345.1, read on the forward strand.
GATGCGCACCCATTGTCAGAGTTCTGTTGCAGTGGTCGTGTCAAGGTCTGTAAAATCAATGGTGATAGGAAAACCTGCGCCAGGATGGCAAACCTGGGGCTGATTCCCGGAACAGTGATGGAGCTTCTCTGTCCGCACCAGGGAAGGCAATGTATGGTTAAGGTAAATGGTGGTACCATTAGCCTTGACTCGTTGACAGCTGACAACATTTTTGTTACGGCGGTGTAATCGGAATTATATTTTTTTTGCCCGGAATATTAGTTGCCCCTAAAAAATACAAGGCACCTTAAACAAGAAAACAATTTATGCAAAATATTATAGTACTCCTGGTCGTCATATTTGCCGCTTTTTATGTTGGCCGGCGTCTCATCAAACCATTTCTTGGTTCAGGAAAGCCCACATCATGTGGCAGTGGATGCTGTGGTTGTAGTGACACCTCTGCTTGCTCCTCCTCAGATAAATCATCGTTTTGAACCTGGATTTATCGACCAAATCTTCGCGCCCCTTGATTACTCTTCACCATGAAACGTTCTTCTGTCTTAGCAATAGCGCGAGTGAACCCCATCGATATGATCCGCCAAAAGGAAAAAAAATCATGAAACTCTAATAAAAAAAAACTGGTACAACCAATGTAACCAAAAAAAAATGACCATCAGGGTGCTTTGGCCCTGCTCCTTGAAAACATTGACCTCACCACTGGAGCAATAATCCAAGTTTAAACGATTCTGCCCGTAAGATATGACAGTAACAGGTTTCAACTCTACGCAACATCGACGCAGATCACATCAAAATCTACAAACCTCAAATTAAACAATGAGTACAACTGTTAACATTGCCCTTGCAGGCAACCCCAACGCAGGAAAAACAACCCTTTTTAATCGATTGACCGGGGCACGCCAGCATGTCGGGAATTACCCGGGGGTAACTGTAGAAAAAAAAGAAGGCGTATTTACCTATAAAAGCAAGAAAATCAAGGTAACCGACCTGCCTGGCACCTATTCCCTCACGGCCTATTCCGTAGAGGAGCTGGTTGCTCGAGATTTTATTGTCAATGAGAGTCCCGATGTGGTTGTGGATATAGTCGATGCATCAAACCTTGAACGAAACCTGTATTTGAGCTGTCAGTTTCTCGAGCTTGGTATTCCCATGGTTATTGCACTGAACATGGTGGACGTTGCCGAAAGCCGTGGCATTGCAATCAAAGCTGACAAACTCTCCCGGCTTCTCGGGATTCCAGTGGTGCCGATCATTGCCCGAACAGGTAAGGGCGTTGAGGATCTGTTTGATGCAATCCTGACAACAGCTGCAAAGCAAGAGCCGACGCAGCCGGTAAGACTTCGCTACGGCTCAGATCTTGACCAGACAATTACAGCCATGCTGCCGTTGATTGAAAAGAGCAACCTGCTTACCGACCTCTACCCTTCCCGCTGGATAGCCCTGAAACTTCTGGAAAACGATGAGCAGATCCTGGAAAAAGCCCATCTGGTGAATACAGAAATAACCGCACAGCTTACACAACACTGTGAGGTTGTAACCGCCCACCTGCAGCAGACTATGGATGTATATCCTGAAGCTGTAATTGCAGATCACCGGTACGGATATATTAAATCCATACTTCACCAGGGAGTCATTACGGAAAGGTTTGTTGGTGACCGCCTCTATACTTCAGACAAAATAGATAAGATAGTTACACACCGGCTGATAGGTCCCTTGATCATGGCCGCCATCCTCTATAGCCTGTACACCTTTACCTTTAGCTACAGTACGGTTCTGGTCGACATGTTGGCTTCCTTTTTCACTTTTATTTCGGGTACCGTTGACGACTTGCTCCCGGACGGTCCGATCAAATCGATGATTATCTCAGGAGTCATTGACGGGGTAGGCGGTGTTCTTGGTTTTGTCCCGATCATCATGTTTATGTTTTTTGGCATTGCTGTTTTGGAAGATTCGGGATACCTGGCCAGGGTTGCATTTATGATGGATCGTGTCTTTCACTTTTTCGGCCTGCACGGCTCCTCGGTCATGCCGTTTATCGTTTCCGGTGGTATAGCCGGAGGCTGTGCCGTACCCGGGGTTATGGCAACCCGAACCTTGCGATCACCAAAGGAACGTATGGCAACACTGCTTACCGTTCCGTTTATGAATTGCGGCGCTAAACTTCCCGTACTCACACTGATAATCGGTGCTTTTTTTTCAGAACACCAGGCTCGTTACATGTTTCTTGCCACCGTTGCCGCCTGGATGGTTGCCCTCATTGCGGCTAAATTCCTCCGCATGACAGTACTCAAGGGGGAATCCACCCCCTTTGTTATGGAACTCCCGCCATATAGATTCCCAACCATTCGTGGACTGATTATCCACACCTGGGAACGGACCTGGCAGTACATTAAAAAAGCGGGAACTGTCATCCTGGGGATATCCATTGTCCTTTGGGCCATGATGACCTACCCGGGCCTGCCCGAAGATAAATCTTTTGAATATGAACAACAACGTCAAGAAATCCTTGCCGGCGCGAATGCGAATGAGCAGACCTTAACCGACAGCCTCCGCACTGCCCTTGCTGAGATCAACAGCCGTGAAGCTCAGGATGCGCTGCGTCACTCCATAGCAGGCAGAATCGGCATCGCGCTAGAAACCGTGAGCCATTTTGCCGGTTTTGACTGGCGAACAAACATTGCCCTGGTTGGCGGTTTTGCGGCAAAAGAGGTCATTGTTTCAACCTTGGGCACGGCCTATTCACTTGGCGAAGTAGATCCGGAAGCATCCTCAAACCTTAAAGATCGTCTGGCTGCCGACCCACATTGGAATCCGGTGACCGCCTTGGCGGTGT
>CALZIH010000346.1 GCA_945787305.1 uncultured Desulfobulbaceae bacterium
CCCAGCCACCATACGATGTCATAGCTACCGGTCCTGTCATATACCATGCCGCCTAACCAGACGGCGATGAAACTGCCCACTTGATGACTGAGAAAGACAATACCGTAAAGTAGGGCCATATATCGCATGCCGAACATAACGGCTACCAGGCCGGAGGTCGGCGGAACCGTTGCCAGCCATAAGAACCCCATCACCGCGCTAAATGTCAGAACGGAAACCAGGGTCATGGGAATCAGCATAAACGCCGTGATCGTCACGGCGCGACCGAGATATATCAGGTACAGCACACGGCGTTTGGAAACTCTGCCCGACAAAACGCCGGAAATATACGCACCCACAACGTTGCAGAGACCGATGATCGCGATACTCCACGCCCCCACCTGGGGATCAAAACCGGCATCGGAAAGAAAAGCCGGCATATGGGCTGTGATAAACGCCACGTGGAACCCACATACGAAAAATCCCGTAACCAGCAACAAGAAAGAGCCATGACCCAATGCTTCCTGGAGCGCCTGGCCAATGGTTTGATCGATACTATCATCATTTTTCCCCGAGGCACCTGAATATGCTGCCAATGGCATGGCCAAGGCAGCCATACCCAGAGCGGTCAACGCGAGAACATGCAAAGCGGAAACCCATCCAAAGGCATCAATCAGCCACTGCACCGCCGGGACAACGGCAAATTGACCGAATGAACCTGCCGCGGTCCCCACCCCCAAGGCCCATTGGCGGCGTTCCGTTGGGACAGCGCGTGCCATGGCCGGCAGAACGATGCCAAAAGAGGTTCCGGCGATTCCCGCCCCCACCAACAATCCCACCGAGGTATGCAACAGCCATGGGCTATTTATCCCGGCAGTCAGCCAAATTCCGGCCGCATAAAGGACCGTACCGCTAACGACTACCTTGACATTTCCGAAGCGGTCCGCAAGGCCGCCGGCAAAAACCGCGACGATACCCCAGAAAAGGTTTTGTATGGCCAATGCCATCGAAATTACTTCGCGCCCCCAACCATTGGCACTGGTTATCGGCTTTACAAACAAACCAAACCCCGAGCGATAGCCGAATGACAAGAGCAATAACAGGCAGGCACTGAAAATCAAGAACTTACCGGCGGCGGTAAATTTGTGTGATTGGTTTTCATTCATTATTTTTTTCTTTACGACGTTGTTACTCAGCGTCTCTGCGAGAGACCTGGCCGCTTCCCTTTCAGGTTTACCGCCCTCATGCTTGGCGGATGGTGTCGTTGTTAAAGATTAGGATAATGCTTTTTCAGGGCGTATCAAGGGACAATAGCAAATTGTGTATCGCTTCAGCTTCCGTCTTCGCTGAAGCCACGCCACGACAGGTCCGACTTCGCTCTACGAGCTACGACGGGACAAGGCAGCCCAATATATTGCGGCTTGCCTTAAACGGAAACTTAAATCATCTTAAATACTTCCTATGGTTCCAATTATTTTTCTTGACAAAAAGGTGTTTTTTCATTTAAGAAAAACTCAAGGTGCAGAAGCTTAATAGGGCTTCATTACCTTAAGGGTTAAGAAAGCCGGGTGCAGCCCTTCAAGCGGTTATGCTTGAAGGGCTTTTTTTTAGCTTTTATTCCATACAGTGGCGGCTGCTCAACTCTCTTCGCATGGCACCGTAACTCATATGACAAGAAATCCATTCCCGGACGAGCCGGAACCGAAATAATTAACGCGAAAGCTCGAAATTACCGCCTTAAAGGAGATTTTACCGATGAAAAAAAAATTCTAATTTCGATCCCGTCTATTTTCATATCTATCTGCCTGTGCGCAGCTGTCCTGGCAGGGCACCATAGTCACAGGACTCCCCAAAAAGTGGGTATTTTGCTGGTAGCTTTTGGGTCCAGCCAACCCGGTGCCCAGATTTCTTTTGAAAACATTGATAATAATACCAGGGCTGCTTATCCTGGAATACCCGTACGCTGGGCTTACACGTCTCACATCATCCGCAAGAAGCTGGCCAAACAGGGCAAACATCTGGATTCACCTGAGGTGGCCCTTGCGAAAATGCAGGATGAAGGATTTACCCACGTGGTCGTACAATCGTTGCATACCATCGGCGGCGCAGAATACCATGATTTACGTCGCACCGTGGGCGGATTCCAGCGCATCCTGTTGGGATATCCTTTGCTGGCCACCCAGGAAGATATGCAGCTCGCCGTGGCGGCCATCTTGAAAACCATTCCCAAGCACCGCCAAAAAGGCGATGCGGTGGTGCTGATGGGCCACGGAACCCACCATCCATCCAACGCGTTTTATGCGGCTTTAATGTGGCAACTTCAACTTAAAGATCCCAACATTTTCGTAGGCACGTGGAGGGTTACCCTGAGGCTGACGACATCAGGGAAATATTACTCCAAAAGAAAATCAAAAAAGTGTATTTGATGCCCCTTATGTCCGTTGCCGGTGACCACGCCAAAAACGACATGGCCGGCGAAGAAGACGACTCCTGGAAATCCATTTTTACCAAAGCCGGGATTCAGTGTGTACCCATTCTCAAGGGAACTGCAGAATATCAAGAATTTGTAGATATTTGGGTAAGTCATATTCGCGGTCCGTTGAGCCATTTTGATTGAATGAATTATTTGCTTCTTTGACATTCAAGCCAAATATGACTCATCAGTTTGTCCGCTCGCGGTCTGATAACCGAAACGATAAACGCATGGACCCCTGCCTCTTTCAGAAATCCATGACGCTGTCCAGCCCGCGTTGCAATCCGTTCAGGGTGGATACCTTGCGGATGGCCAACAGGGTTCCGTCCACATAGGGCTGTGCGCTGGTGCCGGCATCGTGTCGCAGGGACAATTGCATATCCGGCAGGCCGAAGATTGCTTCTGCCGAAGCAACGTAACCGGGCAGCCGCACGGAGTGCACCTGACAGCCGCTGAGTCCGGCTCCCCGGCTTTCCCGGGGACCCACGGTCTGATCCACCGGCACAGCCAGAGTGGGTTGACGGACTTTGCCCAGCCGGTAGGCCAGTTCCCGGGCAGTGCCGCTGGGCGCGTCGGTCTTGCCGGCACCGGCATAATCGATAACCTCCCAGTGGGGGATGTAACGGGCGGCCAATGTCGCGAATTTCAGCAATAAGACCGCCGTCAGGGCAAAATTACCCGCCGCCAGCACACCGCGTTTCGCGGTTTTCGCTGCTTGATCGATCTCCACA
>CALZIH010000347.1 GCA_945787305.1 uncultured Desulfobulbaceae bacterium
AAATCTATGCCGAGAGTTTTGTTGATGCAACCCATCTGGGACGTATTCAAGAAGAAGCGAAAGCGATGGTCGGTAAGCTTTTGTAATCTTGTGCTTTAAGGTGCTCTGTAAGCCTGAGGGCTACGCTTCTCCTGCAACGGAGTCTAGCTCGCATTTTTGATAACCATCATAACTCAGCTATTCCTGCTCGGTGAGGGGACTGATTTTATTTTTCTACACCAGGGACAGAATAATTTTCACTACAGATATTGGTTGAACGAGTTGCTACCACTCAATACAATTAGAAAAATTCAATCTGTCTCCCGGGTTGGTGAAAAAATTCAGTCCCCTAAGTCGTATTTCCCCCATGCGCTTCTACTTTCGAGCTGAGTTTTGATGGTTATCAGGTAATCATTTGTCTGTAGGATGGGGTAGCACACCCGCTGTTTTGTATGTGTCCGGAGAAGAGGATGGCTGGAAGAACATACATGTCCTGTATGATTGGAGAAGAGTATGGCAGAAAGTCTCTATATAGCGAGTTTGGAAGCAAACAGCGGTAAGCTTGTTCTTACGCTCGGTGTGATGGAGATGCTCTCCCGCCGGATAGATCGGCTCGGTTTTTTCCGTCCCATCTCTCCGGTTCCGGCTGAAAAAGACCGGCATATTCAGCTCCTGACCGATCGTTTTCAACTTGGCCTGCAACCTGCGCAAATGGTTGGTGTCACCCATGAACAGGCGAGGGCCTGGATTGCCGCCGGTGAGGAGCGTCGGCTTTTTCGTGAAATAGTGTCCCGGTTTAAAGAGGCGGAAGCAGCGTGCGATTTTCTGCTCTGTGAAGGACCGGATATCACCCACCTGTCCGATGGTTTTGACTACGATATATCCATTCGTATTGCTCGTGAACTTGGCACGCCGGCTCTGTACGTTTCCTCCGGATACAATTGCAGCATGGATGAGTTGCTGGAAAATATCCGGGTGGCGGAAAAGGCCTTTCGCCAGCAGCATTGCCCTTTGCTTGCCATCCTTGTCAACCGGGTTGATCCCCGGATTCTGGATAAGGCGGAACAACACCTGCGTGAAGAATGCGGAGCCGATATTGCCGTTGATCTCCTACCCGAGGTGGAGGGCCTTGAGAATCCCACCATGGAGGAGATTATTGAGGCACTGCATGGAGAATGGTTCAGTGGCCCAAAAGAAGGGTTACAGCGTGAAACAAAAGGTTTCAAGGTGGCGGCCATGGGGCCGGCGAACTTTCTCGGTTACCTGGAAAAGGACGACCTGATCATCACCCCGGGTGACCGGACGGATATCATCCTCACCACCTTGGCCGCCATAGCCTCCAAGAACTATCCCACCCCCGTCGGTATCCTGCTTTCCGGAGGTTTGATCCCTGCGCCATCGGTGGTGCAACTGCTGGAAGGGTTGGATGAGTTGGCAATTCCCATTTACCGGGTTGCAACAGACACCTTTCGCACAGCCATGAATGCGGTAGCAGTCACAGGAAAACTCCGTCCGGATAATCCGAAAAAAATTGCCCGCGTCCTTGGTCTCTTCGAGACCCACGTCGATATTCCAACCCTGGAAGAGAAGATACGGCTAACGCCATCGTCCACTGTTTCGCCGCTCATGTTCGAGTATTCCCTGTTTCAGCGGGCACGGCAGGATAAAAAGCACATTGTCCTGCCCGAGGGAGAGGATGATCGGATTCTGCAGGCGGCCGAACTGCTACAGCTTCGTGATGTGGTGGACCTGACCCTTCTGGGTCGGGAAGACAAACTGCGTTCCCGGGCGGCGGCTCTGGGCCTGAACCTTGATGGAGTAGGTTTCATTGATCCACAGACCTCCGAGCTGCGTGACGAGTTTGCCCGGACCTTTTTTGCATTGCGCAGGCATAAGGGCATAACCTTTGAGAATGCCTACGATACCATGAGCGATGTCAGCTATTTCGGGACCATGATGGTGCATGCCGACATGGTTGACGGTATGGTATCCGGTGCGGCCCATACAACAGCCCATACCATCCGGCCGGCTTTCCAGTTCATCCGGACACCGGCCGATGTGCTGATTGTTTCCTCGGTGTTTTTCATGTGTTTTGAGACAAGGGTCCTGGTGTATGGCGACTGTGCGGTCAATCCAAACCCAAACTCTGAACAGTTGGCGGAAATAGCCATCAGTTCGGCCAAAACCGCCCGGATGTTCGGCATTGACCCGGTGGTGGCTATGCTCTCTTACTCCAGTGGTACGTCCGGGACAGGTACCGATGTCGAACAGGTACGCGAGGCGGTGGAAATCGCTCGCCGGAGGGAGCCTGAGCTCAACATCGACGGTCCCATCCAATACGATGCCGCCATTGATGCCACGGTGGCAAAGAAAAAAATGCCCGAGAGTAAGGTGGCAGGTCGAGCCACGGTTTTTATTTTTCCTGATCTCAATACCGGCAATAATACCTACAAGGCCGTGCAGCGCTCATCGGGGGCCGTGGCAATCGGCCCGGTTCTGCAGGGGCTTAATAAACCGGTCAATGATTTGTCCCGAGGCTGCCTGGTGCCCGATATCATTAACACCGTTGCCATCACCGCTATTCAGGCTCAAAAAATAGACCAGGCAGGTACGTAGTTATGCAGATCCTGGTGCTGAATTCAGGTTCTTCTTCCATTAAGTATGAGCTTTTTCAGACCGATGACTGGTCGGTGAGGGCTCATGGACTGGTGGAGAATATCGGTACGCAAAATGCCCGGCTGTTGCACAGGGAATATGCAGGTGGCAAGGAGTATACAAGCGAAATTGTTCTTGCCGGTGCAGATCATCGTCAAGGTTTTGCGTCCGTTCAGGAAATATTACATGCAAACGGCGAACAGCCACCTGCTGCTGTTGGCCACCGGGTGGTTCATGGCGGTGAGTTTTTTTCGGCACCGGTCTTGATCGATGGGGCGGTCACCCGGAAAATCAGCGAGTTGATTCCACTGGCGCCCTTGCATAATCCGGCCAACCTGCTCGGTATCGAGGCGGCAGGGGAGTGCTACCCCGATGTACCCCAGGTCGCAGTTTTTGATACGGCCTTTCATCAGACCATGCCCGAGTATGCCGGTCGCTATCCGCTGCCAACGGAACTCTATGAAAGACACCGCGTCAGACGCTACGGGTTTCACGGCACCTCGCACAGCTTTGTCAGTAAAGCCGCAGCGAAATTTCTCGATATTCC
>CALZIH010000348.1 GCA_945787305.1 uncultured Desulfobulbaceae bacterium
GTTTTGGTTTTTAGTAGTTCTTCGGCTTGGGCGGAGAAGCCCTCTGCAGAGCAGGGTGAAAAGTTCTTTAATGATCCCGGGTTGGGGGCTTCGAAAAATGCCACCAGCTGCGGCAGTTGCCATCCCCAGGGCAAAGGCATGGAAAAGGCTGGTGCTAACCCGCAACTCGGCGACATGATCAACAGGTGTGTTCAAGGGCCCTTGCAAGGCAACGCAATAGATGAGCATTCAGAGACCATGGAGTCCTTGAAGATGTATATTAAGTCTTTGGCAAAAAAATAACCGGTTGCTCTTGATGCCACTAAGGGCGGGAGAATTGCTGTCGGGTCTTTACGCCCTTGATGTGAATCTATGGATGGATCCCCTCTTGCGATTGTACAGGGAGAGGGGGATTAGTCCTGAAAAAAGAGCATGCGGTAATGGCGTAATAGCCTGGTTTAAGAAATACAACACCAAAAGCAATGCTTCTTGGCCGTGCCTTTACCCTTTGGACTTTTTGGGGGATGAAGAGAGGTTCCAGAAACTTTTTGGAATTGGCGTTTCGAACCTGCATGGCTCTCCTGTTGTTGGATGTGTGAAGGCAAGCACCTGGGAGTGTAAGCCTATGCGACCGATGGGGTTAACGCTTGAGCCATATTTCCGGTCGCCGATTATCGGATGGTTGATCTCCTGCATATGTACCCGGATTTGGTGTTTCCGGCCTGTTTCAAGGTTAACTTGCAACAACGAGAACCTGTTGTTTCCACGAATTTTTTTATAATGGGTGATTGCCTTTTGACCGTGTTCCTGGTTCCGTGAAGAGTAAACAATGAGTGCCTTGCTTTCAGTCAGCCAGGACGTGATAGTTCCCTTTTTCTTTTTTACCTCACCCTCAACAACGGCGATGTAGGTCCGCTGTTGAATTGTAGTCGTCCAGGTTTTCTGGATTTGCTGTTTGACTGTTTCATTTTTTGCAAACATGAGCAGGCCGGATGTTTCACGATCAAGCCTGTGGATGATAAATATTTTATTTTCCGGGTCCGCAGTTTTAACGTAATCGCTAAGAAACGAATAAGCGGTTTTACGCTTTTCTTTGTCGGTGGCTATTGTCAACAGACCAGCTGGTTTGTCGATGATTATCAGATCCTGGTCTTCATAAATAATGTTCAGGCCGTGTGATTTCTGCTGCGGTGTAGAACGGTCCCAACGAACTTCCAGGCACTGGCCTGGAATAAGTTCATGGTCAAATTGGGTTACAGGTATCCCGTCAACAGAGACCTGCCTGTCTCGCAATACAGCTTTTATTGTGCTCCGGCTTTTTTGAGGGAGTAAGGTAAGAAGGCAGGGGAGAAGGGTATCGTTTTTATCTATCGTAAAAATGTCGATCGTTTTTTTTGTCTTTTTTTTCTTGTTGGAACCGAAGCGACTTCTGTTTTTTTTCATCGAGTTCTCTAGGTATTAATCGTCGAGCCATTGAACGGAAATGGTCAAGGCAAAGCATAAAGCATCTCGTAATGGCATGGGAAAATGTCTGGTTGTATATGCTGGATTTACAGCTTATTTACAAGAAGCTTATACGTTGGATCTTCCAGAACATTGACCAAGATTATTTTTTCCGCATTTTTCAACAGCTTTCTGCAATCAGGGCTAAGATGCTTAAGGCGTATTGTTTTTCCCGCTTTATGGTAGCGCTCCGTTATTTTATTCAACGCTTCGATTGCAGACATATCAACAACACGGCTTTCTTCAAAGTCTATTACAACTTCATCAGGGTCATTGAGCACATCAAATTTTTCGTTAAAAACAGCCACTGAGCCAAAAAACAACGGGCCATAAATTTCATAGTGCTTCACTCCCTGTTCATCGATACGTTTTCTGGCGCGAATACGCTTGGCATTATCCCAGGAAAACATCAACGCGGATATGATAACACCTATAACAACCGCTAAGGCGAGGTTGTGAAGTATTGCTGTAACTAACGTTACCAGTATCATAACAAAAATATCAGATCTCGGCATTCTGCTGAATGTTCTCAGGCTTGCCCATTCAAAGGTGCCGATGGCCACCATTATCATCAAGCCGGTCAAGGCTGCCATGGGAAGCCTTTCAACCAGACCTGCCCCAAACATTATAAACACCAGCAGCATTAATGAAGCGACAATACCAGACAGTCTGGCTCTGGCTCCATTGGAAACGTTGATCAGGCTTTGACCAAGCATTGCGCAGCCGCCCATTCCTGAGAAGAAGCCAGATAAAATATTTGCCGTCCCTTGCGCTATGGCTTCTTTGTTTCCTATTCCCCGGGTTTCGGTTATTTCGTCAATAATATTAAGTGTCAACAAGCTCTCAATCAGGCCAACACCAGCGACAATGGCCGCATAAGGGAAGATAATCTTCAGTGTCTCAAAACTCAGCGGAATACTTGGGATATGAAATGGAGGAAACCCACCCTTGATAGAGGCAATATCACCGACTGTTTTTGTGTCAATATCAAAACCAACAACAATCCCAAAAACAACCAGGATTGCGCATAACGATGCAGGAACAGCCTTGGTCAGTTTGGGTAAGCCCCAGATGATTAACATTGTAATCAAAACCAATCCCAGTAAAATATATAAGGGAGGGCCGGTTAACCAATTGCCTGATGGATCTTTAAATTGTTCCAGTTGCGACATGAAAATGATAATAGCGAGACCATTGACAAAACCAAATATCACTTGGTGTGGAACAAGTCGCATAAGTTTGCCCAATCGCAAAACACCGGCAGCAAATTGCAATATACCAGCCAGGATTACGGCTGCGAAAATATATTCAATGCCGTGGGTTTTAGCCAAAGAGACAATAACGACAGCAACCGCTCCCGTAGCGCCGGAAATCATGCCTGGTCGCCCACCAAGTATGGAGGTCACCAACCCCATGACAAAGGCTGCGTATAGACCTGTTAGTGGTGACAACCCGGCGATAAAAGCAAATGCTATGGCTTCAGGGACTAATGCCAGGGCGACCGTTAATCCTGATAAAACTTCTGTTTTATAATCAACTTCTTGTGACGAATCGAACAGCTTGAAATATTTATTCATAAAATAAAACGCATGTAATTGTTAACGGATTAACGGCAAATTCCGTGTAAAGACTAAGTGTAGGCCGATTCAAATGGAAAAATCTAGACAAGATGGACTGCTGAAAACAACAGAT
>CALZIH010000349.1 GCA_945787305.1 uncultured Desulfobulbaceae bacterium
TTGATATTCTCCCCCTCGGTTATGCCAAGACAAATCGCCGGAATATTGTGCTCCACATGTGCCGACATAATTGCGGAATAGATGCTTTCCCTGGATTGCACTCCGAGACCGGCCATGATCCTGCGAGACATGGACACCAAGGGGTGGTCGGATGCAAGACCGCCTGCGCTTGTCCTGGCAATCCGCTCCAGGTGACAGGATACGCCTTTTTCCCGACTTTCATCATCGAGGATGGTATGAATCTGCCTTCTGATATCGGCAATGGTTCCGTCATTATCGCTGCGCAATTGAAAGGTAAGCTGGGCGTTACGTGCAGGAATCTTGTAGGAGGCCCCACCTGCTATTTCACCAAAAACCAGGCCGGTATGGCTCTCTTTTGGCATATCAATCCGAACAAGACGGTTGATGATTCGATTAAGGACCTCAATGGCGCTTGCCTGACTGACCTTTCTCCTTACATTGCAGGAAATCATGGCGCCCAGCGAAGACATGGAACGATAATGCAAACGGCCAAGGGTCACGCCTTCGATGGATAGACCTGCCATCGGAAGCCGGTTGCAGTTGGCAAGAAAAAACCGTAAGCCCTGCATGTTGCCCTGCTCAAGGCTCCCTCCGGCTCCCAAGAAGGTCAAATCATTTTTCAACTGTATATCAAGCCCCTCTAAGATGGTGGGTAGGGTTGCCAGGACCGCAAGACCAAGTGAGTTATCTCCCACGCCGGCGCCATTAATACGATCGGTATCCAGGGAACAGCTATGGTTTTGCCCAACCGAAAAGGGTGTATAGGCATGGGCTGTCAGGATAATGGTCTGTTTTACCTCAGTTCAAGGCAGGATACCAACACCGTTGCCACATTCATCAATGGATGTGCTATGGAGACCACTCTCGGTAAAACGCTGTTCAAGAAAGGCGATACGATCCCGTTCGTCAAAGGTCGGTGCCGGGATTTCGCTGATCATGACGGTATTAGCCAGCAACATCTCCCGGTAAGGTTCCAGCTCCATGACCAGGCCACGCACCCTGGACAACACAGCTTCCAGTACGTCACTCATCGTGTCCCCTGACGACCATAATCATCTTCCAAGCGCTCGATATCATCCTCACCGAAATAATCGCCAAGCTGTATCTCTATAAAGACCACATCGCTGTCGCCGTCATTCTGTACCCGATGAATGTCTCCCTGACCAATATCCACCGACTCGCCTGGTCCCAGCGCAATCTTATGGTTATTACGTGTTACCAGCGCCAGTCCGGCAACCACCAGCCAGTGCTCGCGACGGTGCTTGTGCCGCTGCAGGGACAACCGCTGCCCCGGCTTGACAACAATTCTTTTCACCTTGTGGTCCGATTCATCGGCAAGGATGGTAAAACTTCCCCAGGGCCTATGATCCGTCAACTGGATAAATTCCTGTGAGGTGATTTTTTCCATTATTTCTCCCTTTACAAATTATTGCACTGTACTTCTACGCTGCCTTCACTCTTTAGCGAGCAGCCAGCAACACTGATAAGGTGCCAAATGCAGGGTATCGCTGACTTCTTCTTCACCAATTATATCCCAGAACATATGCCTACCGGCTAAATCAGGGCCGAGATTTGCAAAAGATATTGCCTGCTTGTGGCCACTGACATTGTGAACGCAGGTTACCGGCTTGCCGGGTTCGGGTGTTCGTACAACCACAAAGACCGTTTCCGGACTGGCAATGATCTGTTGCGGGGTGTCGGGATGGAATGCAGAATGCTGCCTGCGCTTTGCAAGCAAATCACTATACACATTGAAGACTCTACTGGTTGTATTTTTGGTATCGGCCAGCAAGTTACGCAGTGTTTCATCCTGCCAACGGCCACGGTTAATGGTCCGGCTCTGTCCAGTTGCAGCAACGCCCTCATGATTGTTGCGGGATCCTGTCAGACTGTGGAAATAGATGGCCGGTATGCCGCGCAGGCTGAGCATGATAATCTGGGAACAAAGAAACCTGAGTGTCTGCCAGCTGAGATCATCAGGCCGGTCCAAATCTTTCATGGCATCAAAATAGGTGATGTTCAACTCATAGGGCATCTCCTGCTCCCCCTCTCCCTTTCGGCTGCTGACAAACCCGCCGCAGGCGCGTACCGTATTCACCACCCTCTCTATTTCCTCCAGGCTGAGCAACCCCTCCAACGGTCTTACCCCGATGCCGTCATGGGAGGCGGTAAAATTGAGAAAGGAACAACCGGGCGGCGGAGGTACAAGCGCCGTGGCCCAAGCCTGCAAATGTTGACTGGAGCCGGACTGGAGGGTATGGAGCAATAACGGCGGCAGGCTGAACTGATACACCAGATGCGCCTCGTCGCCATTGCCAAAGTAACTGATATTTTGTTCGTGGGGCAGGTTGGTTTCCGTCAGTAAAATAGTACCCGGCGATACCCGATCCAGCACATCCCGCATCAAATTCACTACCTCATGGGTATGGGAAAGATTGATACAGGATGTGCCAATCTCCTTCCAGAGGTAGGCTATGGCATCAAGACGAACAATCCGTGCTCCCCGAGCGACATAGCCAAGCAGGATATCGAGCATCTCCAGTAATACATCGGGATTGGCAAACTTAAGATCCACCTGGTCGGCACTGAATGTCGTCCAGATATGGCGTTCTCCGGTCACTGTCTGCACGGGGGTGAGAAGTGGGCTTGTCCGGGGCCGTACTACCATCGACAGATCCTCTTCAGGATCCACCTCGATAAAATAGTCCCTGGCGGGTGCAATGGAGCCGATATAGTCCTGGAACCAGCGGGAACGGCTGGAAACATGATTGAGCACCAGATCAAACATCAATTTGAAATCAGCTGCTATTGCAGAAATATCATCCCAGCTACCAAGCTGTTTATCAACCTTTCGATAATCAATCACCGAAAAGCCGTCATCGGAACTATAGGGGGAAAAAGGTAGCACATGGACAGTGCTGACAATCCCCTTGAGGTAATCGTTGAGAAAACGGTGCAAGGAAACAAGCGGCACCTCGTTATCACGAAACACCATGTCACCGTAGGTGATCAGCAATGCGCTGGATTGGTCCCAACAGGGTTCTTCCTGGCTGCAGTATGGCCCATGGGCCAAATACCGACCTGTAACCAGGGCAATACGTTCAAGCAACTGGTGCACATTCCGGTCTCCGTAGAGAAACTCCAGCCTCGGGTGGGCATCATCATCAAGGAGACGATGGGTCTCGTCAACTATCTTCCGATTAATAAAACCGTCCATCATTGGCACCTGAAATCCTTTGGGCTCAATATCGCGCACCCAGACCGGATATCGATTGACAATGATCGGCACCCTGAAATAAAAAGCCTCAAGCAGGGCATTACCGAACCCCTCATAAATACTGGGATACATTACCAGATCGGCATGAGGATAGAGGTCATGGAGGACATATTTCTTTTTGCCATCGCTGTTGATATGCCTGCGATCACCAACCCGGTCGCCGAAAAGGCGCAGATCGACACCCTCGGCCTGGGCCAGTTCTTTCATCTGCTCGGGATAATCATCGCCTTCATCCCCGGCTGCATGCGAAATCACCAATTTACAACGAGGATCCTGTAACCGCTGCACCAGGGTAATACTATGCTCAATGCCTTTACGCGGCACGATACGTGTAGGCTGAAGGATGAGTTTATCCTCGGGAGTAAGGCCCATCTCCTGGCGAATATCGGCACAATAGTCGTCCGGCTCACCTGGGGGGATATCAAAGTCAAAAACATTGGGAACCAGCATGGAAGAAATTCCCTTACGCAGGGCCAGTTCTTCACGGGCACTCTGATTGATGACCACATGCTGAAGGAGAATATCACGAGGCGGGAATGACATGTCCAGAAAATCCGGCACATTATTG
>CALZIH010000350.1 GCA_945787305.1 uncultured Desulfobulbaceae bacterium
GCTGCGAGTCATTGAACTAGGAGCAGGTGCTGGAACGTATTCTATCTTGATGGCACAGGAAGGTGCGGAGATAACAATTTTAGACTATTCCAGCAATGCGATAGCAAGGTCAAAAGATTTTCTTAAGAAATTAAATATAGAGGCTGAGTTCATTCTGGGTGATGCGTTAACACTGGATGATACATTGAAGAAAAACTATGATATCTCGATGTCTTTTGGTTTAGCCGAGCATTTCCAACACGATGAACGGCTGCGAATCATTCAAAGTCATTTTGATCTGTTAAGAGAAAACGGATCTACGTTTATTTCAGTTCCCAATAAACACTGTCTGCCCTATCGAATGTGGAAAACAAGAAGAGAGTTGCAGGGAAACTGGCCGTATGGGGAAGAATATCCTTTCAGCCGGCATGAGTTCAGAAAGATATGCCACCATCTGGGCGTGAAAAAATATTGCTTTATGGGAAGTTCTTTCCTCTCGTCCCTGGATTTCATTTTACCTTTTTCGACATGGAGTAATTCGTTGAAAAAAAGAATATGGCCGGCAACGTATGATCCGTTCAACCCTGAAAAGATAAAAGTGGGGAAGAAATCTTTTCTTGACCAGTACGTAGGGTATGCTCTTATTCTGTCAGCTGAAAAGTAGAGAGTTGCAGAACCAACTCCTATAATATACCGATGGGGATATAGATAATTAAAGTTTGGGGCGCGCAGATCAACATTTTCAAGGGTTCTCAAAAACAAATAAAGGATACAATGAAAAACACTGCATCATCCCCCCAAATACCAAGTGGAATTGGAGGTTGGTTGCTTATTCCCCTGTCGGGGCTTTTTCTTTCTCCAATAAGTGTAATGTATGACGTGGTAAGCAAACTTATTCCAACATTCAGACCTGAAATATGGGGAAGACTAACTTCAGAAAGCTCTAGTATTTACCACCCTATGTGGGTTCCATTATATATTTTTCAAATAATTGGCAATTTGTTTATGTTGTTAGGGTCAATAGCTTTAATCATATTGTTGTTCAGGAGAAAAAAAGTCTTCCCAAAATTAATTATCACCTTTTACATAATTGCTTTCATTTTTTTAACTGCCAATTTTTTATGCATATCATCGTTCCCTGTCAAATTAATTCCCGCTATTGGTGTGGAGGTTGTACCAGGCTTAAAAAGAGATTTAGTATCTGTAATAGTCAGTTTGTTTATTTGGGTTCCTTACTTTTTAAAATCAGAACGAGTAAAGAACACGTTTATTAATTAATGAAAAAGACAAATAACCTAACCAATAAAGGAAATTCTGGTGACATAATACGGTTTTCGTTGCAGCTCTAGGGGAAATGGCATTGCCTGTAGACATCTCAACCTTTTGCAGGCTTTTCTAGGCTTGAGGTATACCTACTGTTACGTAGGGCTTCCTGATTTTTTATTAACCTGCTTGAATTAAATAAAAAAACAGTCGGATTCGTGTTAAAGTGTGCAAAGGAAATGAACAAATCACCTTCAAACCCTTGCACCTGACTTCCTGAAAATGTATCGAAAACGAAATACAAAACAACTCAGCTTTGTAGATTTTTTCCTTCCTTTTGGAGGCAAACTCAGAAGTGATAACCGATGGGTCATTTTGGCGGACATGATCCCCTGGGAACTTGCCGAGTCTTTCTATTCCGAACAGTTTTCAAAAATCACCAAAAGAGGAGCTCCAGCCAAATCAGCCCGTGTTGCCTTGGGCGCTCTGATAATCAAAGAACGCCTTGGTGTTAGCGATGAAGAAGCGGTAGAGCAAATCCGGGAAAACCCTTATCTGCAATACTTCCTTGGTTTTCACAAGTTTTGCGATAAACTTCCGTTCGATCCTTCCATGTACGTGCATTTTCGTAAACGATTCACTCTTGTGCAACTCAACCAAATCAACGAAGCCATTGTTAAACATGAGCAGGCCAAAAGAACTGAGAACTCCGAAGCACAGAGTTGCGATGACAATGACGACGATAATGCAAGTTCTTCAGGAAACAACAAAGGTAAATTAATCATTGATGCAACCTGCGCTCCGGCAGATATTCGCTACCCCACCGATATAAGCCTTATCAACGAGGCCCGGGAAAAAAGCGAGCAGATCATCGACATCTTGTTCGAACCACTCAAAGGTACGCAACGCAAACCCAGAACTTATCGTCAGAAGGCACGACGCCTTTTTGTCAACCACATCAAGAACCGTAAACAAGCAGTCCAAAAGAGGCGTAAGTCCATAGGCCAGCAATTGCGTTTTCTTGGCCGCAATCTCAGAACAATAGAGAAACTTGCCGGGCGTGTATCATTGACCCGGCTATCCAGGCGTCAATACCGCAACCTCTTGGTCATCCATGAACTGTATCGTCAACAGTTGTGGATGTACGAGAATCGCTGCAATCGTATCGAAGACCGGATAGTCAGTATCAGTCAACCTTACGTGCGTCCCATTGTTCGAGGCAAAGCCTCCGCATCGACAGAGTTTGGGGCAAAACTTTCCGCCAGCTTGGTCGGTGGAGATGTATTTCTTGACCGACTTGACTGGAATGCCTACAACGAATCTGGAGATCTTGTAGAACAGATCGAATCCTACAAAGAGCGCTTTGGCCATTACCCAGAGTCCATTCATTGCGACAAAATATACCGTTCAAGAAGCAATCGCCGCTTTTGCAAAGAGCGCGGCATTCGAATCTCAGGGCCCCCTCTTGGCAGGCCACCAAAGAAGACCGAAGAGTCTACCGAGGCAATCAAAACGCAAAAACAACAGCAGCGCCAGGATGAACTTGATCGAATTCCCATCGAGGGAAAATTCGGCCAGGGCAAACGCCGCTTCGGCCTTGCTCGGATTATGGCCAAGTTATCCAATACCAGCGAAACTGTGATTGCCATTACCTTCATGGTGATGAACCTGGAGAAGTGGCTGCAACAACTTTTATTTTGCTTTATTTTTGCGGTACAACAGTGTGCAAAAGCAAACCTGAAGGCCTTATCCGACTTTATGGCAACATTATTCGGCTTTAAGTCTTGCAGTCGGCCTATAGGTTACATTTTCAAAGATCATGAACTGCTGACTGTTGAGGCTCGAAATTAATAATTCAGGAAGCCCTAAGTAAAAAACATTTCATTTTAGCCTCAAGAACCAGGATTCTTTCCTG
>CALZIH010000351.1 GCA_945787305.1 uncultured Desulfobulbaceae bacterium
ATAGGACAGTACAATAGCGTAGTGGCCATGGATGAACAGGTTCAATCCCAATGGGCTCAGGTGGAAAATCAATTGAAACGCCGTTTTGATCTTATACCGAACCTTGTGGAAACGACCAAGGGGTATGCCAAGCATGAAAAAGAGCTCTTTGAAAATATAGCCAATGCCAGGACAAAGTATTTTCAGGCTGGTAATGTCGGTGAAAAGGTCGAGGCTGCCAATGGTTTTGAACGCGCTTTGTCACGACTGTTGATGCTGCAGGAGCAGTATCCGAACCTGAAGGCCAATGAGTCCTTTCTTAAATTACAGGACTCGCTGGAAGGAACGGAAAACCGTATAGCGGTTGAACGTAAACGGTATAACGATACCGTGCGAATACTGAATACTTATCGTCGTACGGTGGTGGGACGTTTTATAGCTGCAATGGCCGGGGTTGAGGCAGCCCAATACTTTGACGTCCCTGAATCGCAGCAGGAAGCACCACAAGTGAAATTTTAATTGTTTCCTTTTCGAGAACTTCTAAAGGAACTGGAGTTTTTACTAAAGTGGGCTTTGCCCGCAACCCAGGTTTATAGACTGCAGGCTGAAGGCTGTGTTAGCAAAAGACTAAAAAAAGCAGCCCTAAAAGTCTTCAGTCTAAACAGCTTCATCCTGATAACCTTTTGTTATTACGATGGAAAGTTGAGGTGATTTTCTCGGAGTCTACGCTTACCTGTTTTTTATGACAGGAGTTCAGGCGTAAGGCACTAAAAGAGGGGGTCAATCTCGATAGAATTTGTGGACACCGTATTGGGCGACATAGGTCATGTCGTTTGCCCAGGATGGATTGACGTCATTACGATGATAGAATGTGGCTCCGTCTGTAAAGTCGGAGCTGGTCATGGCCTTCAGTGCTGATTGTAAACAGTCGAAAAGGGCATCGGACTCCGTGGGCAGGTAGGATTTTTTCTGAAAGGTCCAACTGAATTGATAGGGAGCGTTGACTATATTTTCTACGCTTGCTTGGGATTGAACCGCCCGGTTCAACGTCACGTGCGCCACAGCCATCTGCCCTATCTGCGGTTCACTTCGTGCTTCATGATATATGTTTAGGGTCAGCCAGAGCAGCCCCTCAAGAAAACTCATTGTTATCCACCTGTTAGTAAAAAATTAATCAGTGCATTTTTTCGCACCAGGTTATAAAAATACTCCATAATCCATAAAATGCAAGAGTGATTAGACTCTTTTTTGAGATAAGAACTATTACTTGTTGAACTAACAATAAAAGTTTTTTTGCACTGCAACTGTTTTCGGCTTAACCGGAACCTCACGTTTTGCGGAGGGTTTGACCTTGTCGGGATATTATCTAAGGTAGGCCCCATGTACCTAAAAGTGCCCCGAAACCGGATAACGTTTTTTCTGTAGAGAGTAACTATTGCGCCAAGCCGGAAGACAAATTAAAATTTTTTATGTAGTTAAAGAGTAAGGGACCCGGACACCAGTCAGGATAACAGTCTCGATGGTTAACGGTATACTGGTCCCGGGGGAGAAAATAGACAAACGGTCCCTCGTGGGCCGCACCTGGCTGAGGGATAATGGTTAATAATGTTTATGCGGTGATGAAGAACCAAGCCGTGTACTTTTTCTGGTGGAGGATGTGCAGACAACGACCATAGAAGAAAGAATACGGGGCATTGTTGAACGGGTAACCTATCATAATCCCGATAACGGCTGGTCGGTCATCAAGGTGACTCCTTTTGCAGAGTATGGTGAGCTGATTACCGTGACCGTACACCAGACACGGGTGTTTGCCGGTGCAACGATGGAATTTGCAGGTAACTGGACCACGCACTCGAGATTTGGGCGTCAATTTAAAGCGGTTCGGGCCACTGAGCTCAAGCCAGCCACTGCCGGTGCCCTGGAAAAATATCTTGGATCAGGCTTGATCAAAGGAGTCGGCCCCAAAACAGCACGCAAGATTGTCCGTCATTTTGGTGCTGATACTCTGGATATATTTGAAGAGCATATCGACAGGTTGACTGAGGTTTCCGGGATAGCCCAAAAAAAACTTGCAGCCATAACTGAGGCGTGGCTGGAGCACCGGGCGGTTCGCGATGTGATGATATTTCTCCAGTCCCATGGCATTTCAACGCTTTTTGCCGTTCGGATTTATAAAGAGTATGGTGACGACTCGATTGCTGGTTTTGCCGAAACCTCACCACTTCGTATCCGTGCGGCCGTTCGCCATGTTTTATCGGCAAGCAGGGAGCAGGGGCACTGCTACCTAGTTTTTGAGCAAATCCGGGACGGGGTGGCCGATCTTCTTCAATTTTCTCCCGGCCCTGCACTTGATGCACTACTTGAAGATATGGAGGCAGGTAATGAACTTTGCGTACGTAATTTGCCCGGATCCGGTGAAACTGTACATCGTTGCTATTATTCCCGCAGCCTGTATTTTGATGAGGAATATGTCGGCAAACGCATTGCCGCCCTTTGCGGGCGCTTGCCGGTAGACAGGCAACGGATCAGTGACTGGCTCATACGTTACAGTGCAATCGGTCAATTTCAACTCAGTGCACAGCAGCAACGTTCCGTGCTCGACATAGCCCGCGAACGTTGTGCGATCCTGACCGGAGGTCCAGGTTGCGGCAAAACCACGACGACCACTGTGCTGGTTGCGCTGATGCGAGCCATGGGGCACTCCGTTTTGCTGGCCGCACCGACCGGGCGAGCTGCCCAGAGAATGACGGAGGTAATTGGTGTCGAGGCAAAGACTATTCATCGTTTACTGGAATTTCAGGGGCATGATTTTAAGCGAAACGAGGAGAACCCGCTGCAGGCTGATATTCTGATCATAGATGAATGCTCAATGCTTGACATCAGCCTCAGCGCATCATTGCTCAAGGCCGTTGCCAAAGATACAGCCCTGCTTCTGATCGGCGATGCTGACCAGCTCCCCTCTGTCGGGGCCGGCAATGTCTTGCGCGACATCATTGCTTCCGGCGTGGTTCCCTGTTTTCAGCTAACGGAAATTTTCCGGCAGGCCAAGGAGTCTTTGATCATCGGTTTTGCCCACCAGATTAACGAGGGCGTGATTCCACGGGTCGGTTCTCCTTTCAAGGAGCCTGAAATCTGGAAAGATTCCGATTGTCTGTTTATCGATGCCGAAGAGGCGACCGGTAGTCAGCTTCGCTGTATATCATCAATAAAACATCATTATGCGACCGTAGAAAAACGAGAAGATGCAGTCGGTGGAGACCCCTATAGCGGGCATGAGCATGAGCTGTATGATACCGAAGGACTGCAGCTGCCCCAACAATTCAATCATGTCTCGCCTGAAGCAGTAATAACCGCCGATTCTGCGGCCAAGGAACTGATGGCGGTGCTGAAAAAAGTACACCCCTGGTCCTCTCTGTACTACGGATTGACCGCTGTTGATGTCGTCAGGGAACTCTATTGCCGCTGGATACCCAAATATTTTCCTGATGCGGAAATACAGGTGCTCTCGCCCATGATTCGCGGCAGTCTCGGCACAGCCAGTTTGAACACCACGATCCAGGCCGCTGTGAATCCCGCTGCCGAGGGCAGGGCGGAGTTGGCTGTCGGGGAAAAGGCCTTCCGGGTTGGGGATCGGGTAATTCACCGGCGCAACAATTACGACTTGGAGGTCTTTAACGGCGATATTGGTTATATCACCGCAATCGACAACAGTGCATTGCAGCTCACCGTTTCTTTCCTTCCGGAACGGCGCAACGTTGAATATCAACGGGAGCAGATAACCGAGCTTGAGCACGCTTATGCCGTTACCGTCCATAAAGCGCAGGGCTCTGAGTTTGACGTTATCATTCTGCCGATAGTTACTCAGCACTATCGGATGCTTTTTCGCAACCTTCTCTATACCGGCCTGACCCGGGCCCGGAAACTGGCTGTTTTTGTCGGCACCCGACGAGCCTTTGCCATGGCTGTGCACAATAAAGACACTTCCAGGCGTCAGACTGCTCTCGCCTCTCTGTTAACCGGTCAGTCGATTTAGGTCGCACGGCGTTACCCTCGTTGCACAATGTACCCCTCCGCTTTTCAATTATCTTTGATATTGAATGCATAATTATTTGCTATTGTACTTGCAGTGCAGTGCTTTTCGTTGATTGCGTGAAAAGTTATTGACTTCCAACATGCTGTTATGTATACATAATAATGTCTTGTCGAGCTTGGAATTCCGAAGTTACCCCTACTGGATCAGCGGGTCTGAAAACATGCTCATTCAAAGCAGTCACGTTGCATCGGTCGGTATGGCTCATGTGCTTTCAAAAACCGGTTCAGATGCCTTCATACTCCTTTCCGTCTTTTTCTGAACTCTTACAACTGCTTAGCGAAGTCCAGTGCTCAGTACACAACCATTTTAAGCCAGCCATGGCCGGTAGAGCCCGATTTGACATGATGCGATCAAATATCCTCTCTGTGCAGTTGTCTCCATTGCCGGGAAAGATGGCTGCTCTTGCTGTTTTGTTTGATAAGATAAGGTTATAACAAGATGTTTCTCAAAAAACCGTATAAAGGAGGTAGTGAAATGAAAGGTAAAAAAATACTATTGAGTGCAGCAGCGTTATTTCTGATCGCAGCACCGGTTTTGACCGCCGGTACTCTCCAGGAACAGGCGAAGGATAACTTCGCCCCCATTCCAGCTGCGGCCCCTGAGTTGAAAGGTAATCCTGCCACTAAAGACAAGGTTGAACTGGGAAAAATATTGTATTTTGATCCCCGGCTGTCAAGCAGTGCCCTGATCAGTTGCAATACCTGTCATAATGTCGGTCTCGGTGGAGCCGATTTTCAGGAGACCTCTACCGGACACGGCTGGCAGAAAGGGCCACGGAATTCGCCGACGGTTCTCAATTCGGTATTCAATGTCGCCCAGTTCTGGGACGGACGAGCCGAAAACTTGGCGGAGCAGGCAAAGGGGCCAGTGCAGGCTGGGGTGGAAATGAATAACACGCCGGAAAACGTACTCGTAACTTTAAACAGCATGCCGGAGTACGTCGAGCTGTTCAAGAAGGCATTTCCCGGCGAGAAGGATCCGGTCACCTTCGATAACATGGCCAAGGCTATAGAGGTCTTTGAAGCAACCCTGTTGACCCCGGACGCACCTTTTGATCGTTTTATGCTGGGCGATGCAAAGGCGCTTACCGATACGGAGCAAAAGGGGCTGCAAGCCTTTATAGACAAAGGATGTGTGGATTGCCACGGCGGTATCAATAT
>CALZIH010000352.1 GCA_945787305.1 uncultured Desulfobulbaceae bacterium
GCGAATGTGTTAACTTCTATTTCCTTGATAAGTAGAACTCTTGAGTGCAATTGTATAAGCTTGAAATACTTTGCCTTGGTCTCAACATATGATAGATTCATAAGATTATTTCGCCGGCAGAGGATGGGTAATGGATAGGTTGTTAATAGCTCAAGTCATCGTTGATAGCGGGCTCATGACCCTTATTTGGCTGGTCCAGCTCATCATTTATCCCTGCCTCAGCTTTATCGAAGACAAAGAATTCATCGGTTGGCATAAATGCTATTCCAGGATGATCAGCCTTATTGTTGTCCCCCTCATGCTTGCACAGGCTGGAATAGAAATTGTCTACGCCCTGCAGCAGGATATCAGGTGGCCTCGAGTTCTCATCATTGCTTTGGTCTGGATTTCCACGATCAAATTTTCTGTTCCTTGTCATAGGAGGCTGCATTGGAGGGGTAAAAATTTGCAAACCATTAACCGCCTGATCACGACCAACTGGCTACGAACCTTATTTTGGAGCATCCTTTTTCTGGAAACCGTGATGGTCTCCTTTACTTTGTAAATTGGACTACCCTCAACAGATTCAAGCATGAAGATCTTTTTGGTTGGGTCCGGAGTTATCATTTTCCGGTCATGCTTGCCTGTCTCTCAAAAGGTAAAAACAGGGAGGTAATATGAACCATGCGGATCGAACGCAAAACACCATAAGAGAAGAGAAAAATATTCGCTTGATCACCCTCAGTACGTGTTATTTTTGCAATACCTTGAAAAGACAACTCAAAGAAGCCGGTTTTCAGTACACATATACCGACCTTGATCTCTTGCCCGAGGAGGAACGTACAGAGCAGATGGATGAAATCAAAAAATTTAACCCCGAAGAGAGCTTCCCCATCGTCATCATCGATAATGTTGCCATTGTCGGGTACCAGGAAGAACGGATTAAACAGGAGCTGGGGCTTGCATGAAGGAAACAAAAGAGCTGCGTGAAGTATTACGCAACATACAGGAACCTTTGGGCTATTTTTTTAACCGGAATGAGGAACAGGTGGACTCGCTGCTGCAGGGACTGCTCACCAACCGTGAGCGTTACGGCTATATGTCCTGTCCCTGTCGGCTTGCCACGGGAGAACGTGAAAAGGACCGGGATATCATCTGTCCTTGTGTGTATCGTCAACCGGATGTGGCCGAGTATGGCAGTTGTTATTGCGGACTGTATGTCAGTAATGCATGGAATGATCAAGAGATCATACATCAACGGGTTCCGGAACGACGTCCACCTGCGGATAAACGGTAATACCCCTTGCTGTACGGCAGGTTGCAATTACCTCCGGTTGAGGGTTGCAAACCTCAATGGTAACCAACTGTGACAACCATTAAAGTGGCTTGCAATCAACTATAAGACACCATGGTTGAGAAAAATTGTCCACACCTCTTTCATGGTTTCCGGAGTATGGCCGCCTTTGGTGGTGAACACATGGTCGCTTGGTAGTATATCCGTGAGCAGATCGTGGGTATTTGCATAGGAATCCTCTGTGCCAAAGCCTAAATACAATTCGGGCATGGGCTTTTTTCCTTCTGCGCATTGCTTTAACCAGTGCCACAACATCCGTTGCCAATCGTCTGTTGGGTCATATTCACCGGGATTCCACTGATACAGTCCACCAGCTCCACTGATCTCATCAATGATTGCGTCATAGCCTAGAAAGGGGGAGATCACATAGATACCGGCCACATCTTCAGGGAACTGCCGGGCGTACATTAATGCGCCAAGGCCACCCATGGAGGCTCCTACTAGCCAGAAGGTGTCATAGCCTCTTGCCTTTGCGGGCTCGATAATGTCGGCCTTGAGACGAGGAACAAGAGTCTCGCCAAAATAATAGCCGAAATGGCTATTGGGTGCGACCATGTCGTAGGGAAGTTGACGAATCTGGATTTCCTCGACAAAGCCTTCTCTGTAAAAATCTTCGTGGCTTCCTCCCCGACCTCGCAGAAAAATAATCATATTCTTCTGCTCAGAATCATTTGCGGCCCTATAAGAAAGGGATGTAAGGGGAGCGTTGGTTGAACACCCGAACAGGAGTGAACATATCAGCAATGTCAGCAACCCCGTCTGTAATACCTTCATAACAAACATTTAGTTTCCTTTGCGAGTATTTGCGCGAGTACAGAAATCAAGTAGATTGTAGAACCTTCTCAATATATCCATCGACATCGAACTTTCTCCGGCAGCCATTGCGGTTCATATAACGGATTTTACCAAAGACAGGTCGTTCAGCCCAGGCCCGGTCATGGACTCCGCCGATTGACCAGGCAATGCCTGTGTATCCATTGGCATCACGTCCATCGATGGAGTATTTATCATTGAGATAAATGGCGCATTGCAAGGCCTCTTCAGGAGATTGCGTCCATTCCAGGATTTTTTTGGCCCAGTACATTCGCATATACCCGTGTAGCTTGCCTCTGTGCATCAGGTCCAGTTGACAGGCATTCCACAGCTCATCATGGCTTTCGGCGCTCTCAAGCTCTTGCTGTGTGTAGAGGTATGTCCTCTTGTCTTTGCGATGGGCGTTTAAGCTCTTTTTCGCCCAGTCGTGAAAGCCCTCAAAGCTGTCATATTGCTGTTCGTAATGGCAGAAATTATCGGCAAGTTCCCGTCGTACAATAAGTTCTTCAAGAAAAACCGATTTTGCATCATCCGGGACCTGGGCCGATGATACCGCGAGGGCCACACGCTGCGGCGAGAGTTGACCAAAATGCAGGTAGGGCGAAAGGTTTGATTGGCCGTCAAGACAGGGATCATTTCTACTCTCAGGGTACCGGCCAAGACCATTCTCCAAAAAGGACTGCATGGCCGTATATCCGGCTTTTTGACCGGGAACGCACCAGGATATTTCAGCAACAGAGGTATCAGGAATCGTCTTGGCAACCCGTTCCAGATCGAAAAGAGGTTCCTCTTTTGATGGATAGGGGTGGGGAATAATTTCCGGGTATTCCACCAGGAATTCTGGAAGCACCGTGTTGATTTTCTTGCGGATCGTATAGGCCGCATATTCTTTTTTGGGTGATGCCAGCCATACAGGAACGACGTTATGGGCATCAACCTCGTAAGTGGTGATATTGATGGACTTGGTAATATTTTTTTTCCAATTTTTTGTATAAAGGCCGGAAGTGCTTTTGTCGGTTCATCCTGAAGGAGGTGAAACGATATATTACAGCTGGCCAGGTTTGCATGTACCTCTCGGAGTCCGCGCAATAAGAACATATAATGTCTCAGGTTGGCTCCGAGGAAATTGGTGGTCAGGCAGAACACGACACAGAGTGGCTGCTTTTTCTGCAAGGCCGATTCCTGGGCGAAAATCAGAGCCCAATTGTCGGCAACCCGCTGCTCGCGGCTCATCCAGTAGACCACAGGCCCTTTATTTTCCTTCCCCTTATGAATGCAACGACAACGTTGTGAAAGTGTCGAGTCCATTGAAGTGGTTACCAATACCATACCTTTATAGCACGTTGAGAATATGCATTAACGATCATTAACATTTGCATAAATTCAAGTCTTTATCGTCAATATCCCTAAATAACCGTCTACGCTTACCCGGTCTCCTGTGTGAATCAGTTCTGTAGCGTGGGAAATTCCGGTAACGCAGGGAATACCGTATTCCCGGGCAATGATTGCCCCGTGAATCAGCATGCCGCCCCGCCGTTCAACTATTGCCCCTGCAAGGGGAACAATGAAGGTCATGTTCGGTTCAATAGCATCGCAGATCAAAATCTCGCCTTTTTTCAGTTCGGCCAGATCGGCAAGTTGTTGTACAACCCGGGCTTTACCCTGGGCCATGCCGGGACCTGCCGGTTGGCCTATCAATTGTCTGGCCTTCACCGGCACATCCAGTGCAGTCTTTCCCCCTTTGATGTTCTGTTTGGTTTTTGGCTGGTATTCCGGTTCCCGCATTGCCCGTATACATTCATTGGTCATACACTGTTGTTCTTGCTGAATTCTTCCGTCCTGTTCCAGTCGCCGATGCGCTTCTTCCATTGCCCTTGCGACCTCAAGTTCAATGCGTCCAAGGAAGATGTTGTCATCATCACGCAGACGGTAGCTGGCGCGGCCCAACGCCAGAATTTCTTCCGCATGTTTTCTCTCTGTACTGGACAAGCTCTGAAAATACCTCTCCAGTAGATGGTCGAGGTTCTGTTGTATAGGTTGTCCGCCGGGAGAAGGATGTGAGGCCATCTCAAGAAGTACCGCAATGAGGGTTGTTAACTCAAACCGACAATGATCATCCAGGCCAAGGGAGCATGAAAAATCACCATAACGACCGACAAATTCAGCCAGCTGTTCTGCAAAGTCATTATCAACGAAATCAGAAGTCACCCCTTGTTCAAGCTGGTTACGAAGCAGACTGTTTCCGCGAATTTCTTCAGCCAGCTGCTCCATCATGCTATTGCGATTGGTGCTCTCCATGGGAGTATGGACAAGTAACTCAACAAACTCATAGGGGTTTTCAGGACGAACCGCATCATTATACACCTGGCCGAAAAGACGCATGCCGTGGGCAAAAGGGATGAATTCCTCCCAATACACGTTGGTCCATTGTGCATTGACGGCGAGTCGTTTTTCTATTGCCTCGGCAAGATCTGCATCAGACAATTGCTGCAAATCTACTTCGTGCAGCCTATCGGCATCACGGGCCATGGCGGGAAGCAGGTTGTCTTCTATTTTTTCCTGAAGATCCCGAAGATTATCAAGACTCCTGTGCAGGCTCAGGTACCAGGGCCGTTTATCCATGGGATCATTGGTCTCTGCGGTTGAGATGGGACGGGCCTGCAGGATGACCAATTCATCCCCAATATAGGTCCATTCAATATCCTGGGGGGTATGGTAGATGTTCTCTATGGCGAGCCCTTTCTCGATCAGGTGGTGGACCTCATGATCGGTAAGCGGTGCTCGGTTTTGCAGAGATAGTGGCAAGTCGACAAGCTCAGTCCCGGCAGTTGTCGCGATCATGTGTTGTCTACGGGCAGCAGGCATATGATCGATTTTTCCATCATCTCTTGATACAAACCAGCGGTCAGGTTCAATTAAACCGTCCACCAGCGCCTGATTCAGGCCATGAACAGCCTCAAGCGCGCAAAGCTTTTCATTCGTAGGGCTGCGGGTAAAGAGAATGCCTGAACTTTTGCCATGGACAACTTCCTGAATGACCACGGCCATGGAGCTTTGCTCTGCATCCAGTTGAAGTTCCTGGCGATAAAGTAATGCTGCGTCAGACCAGAGTGATGCCCAGACCAGTTTGATATGATCAAGTATGGCTGTAATCCCTTTGACATTGATAAAGGACTCGTGCAGGCCCGCAAAGGAAGAAGATTTCGCATCCTCGTCCGGCGCTGAGGAACGGATGGCCACAGGAATATTATGAAAATTCTCCCTGATGGCAGCGCTGAGAGATTGTTCAAGATCAGCAGGCATCGGCAAGGTTAGAAACAAGTTGCGGATACGCAGGGCCATATCCCAGAGTTCTTCCCAGCGCATGTCATTAAAGTTCTTGCGATTGAACTCCAGCTGGATTCTTTCAGCCAGGCCGTGATCGGCAACAAAGGTGCTATACGCATCGGTTGTCACGCACTGGGTGTGTGGTACCCGAATTCCTGCTTTTGCGAGCTTGGCAAGTGACAGTCCTTTGCCTCCGACAAGGGCCTTGTCCTGCTCGGCTATCTGCTTAAGGGGTAGTATCAACGGCATCGGCTATCCGGAGTTCAAAAACTTCCTGAAAACGGGAGACATGGATATACATCTCAACGGGAACGGAAAAAAATGCGGTTGTTGGTGCCTCAACAAACTCTTTCAGGTAGGGGTGTCTTTCGATATAGGGGGCGGCAGTTTGTTGCTTCTTCGCTTCTTCCATCTCCTCGCATCTCCCGAGCACCGTTACTGCAGCAGCTCGATGGAAGTCTTCCACCTGGTTGGTTCTAGTGTCGATGAGGAATGCAACCCGGGGCTGGGACATCAGGTTGGCATACTTCCTGGTTGCACGTGTGGTGGCGAAATAGATAAATCGCAAGTCCGATGAAAACGAGTAG
>CALZIH010000353.1:0-3124 GCA_945787305.1 uncultured Desulfobulbaceae bacterium
TTCCCAGTCAATATGCTGCAGGACAAGAAATTTGAGAGCCATGGGTGTCAGCTACCTGAGATGAATGGTCGATTAATTGAATGCTGTTTTTATTGGTTCGTACTTTTTGCAAAAAACGGTTGCCCCTGCAATGGGTAGTGGGGAGCGCGGGGGCAACCGGGAGGAGGCGGTTTGGTAATCCTTTATAGCAAAGAATTACGCTTTTTGTAGTTTTTGGTTAATTCATGGTCTGGAAGTCGTTATACGCATGGGCGCCATGTTCGACGATATCCACACCCATCATCTCGTCTTCCTCGGAAATCCGCAGGCCAATGGTCAGGGATATTACTTTAAAAAGAATAAATGCGGTGCCAAATGCCCAGATAAAGGCGGCTGCAATACCGATTACCTGCGTTATCATGATTGCTGCCGTGGTCCCGCCCATGTTGAATAGGCCTGCCGCAAGGGTTCCCCAGGCGCCACAAACGCCATGTACCGATACTGCACCCACCGGATCGTCGATGTGCATGCGGTCTATGGTGACGACCGAGATGACGACGATAATGCCTGCAATGAAGCCGATGATAACCGAGCTGGTGGGGCTGACATTTGCACAGCCGGCTGTAATGCCCACCAAACCCGCTAGGGCGCCGTTCAAACTCATTCCGACATCGGGTTTTTTAAACATGATCCAGGAGAGAAGCATGGCTCCGATAACGCCTGCAGCGGCAGCCAGGTTGGTGTTGACAAATATCATGGCAATCGAGGTGTCGCCGGTCGTGGTTGAGCCGGGATTAAACCCAAACCAACCCAGCCAGAGGATAAACACGCCGATTGCGGCCATGGGGATGTTGTGACCGGGGATGGCTCTGACTTCCCCTGTTGGCCCGTATTTTCCTTTCCGCGGTCCAAGGACGATAGCTCCTGCCAGTGCACACCAACCACCAACCGAGTGAACCACGGTCGAGCCGGCAAAGTCGATGAACCCCTTGCCTTCAAGCCAGCCGTTACCGTTGAGCAGCGAGCCCCATGCCCATGAACCGAAAACAGGATAGATGAATGCACAGACAACGATCGAGTAAGCCAGGTAGCCGGTGAACTTTGTCCGTTCTGCGACTGCGCCGGACACAATGGTGGCGGCAGTGGCGGCAAAAACACACTGAAACATCCAGAATGCCAATACCCATGGGTCGCCATCGGGTCCGGTCCAGCCGGAGAGGAAGAAATCGGTGGTGCCGAACCAGCCGGTTTTTGTCGCACCGAACATTAAACCGAAACCTACGGCCCAGAAGGCCAGAGAACCCATGGAGAAGTCCAGCAGGTTTTTCATCATGATATTACAGGCTGATTTAGCCCGGGTAAATCCGGACTCAACCATCGCAAAGCCGGCCTGCATGAAAAAGACCAGTACGGCCGCAACCAGTGTCCATACATAATTGAGGTTGGTCTGGACGCCCTCAACTGCAGAAGCGTTGCCCTCAAGGGTGATTTCAACAACCTCCTCGGAACCAAGTGCCGGACCGGTTGTGGCTAGCAGTGCCAAGGCAAGTGCTGTAAGTATACATATTTTTCGCATGGGATACTCTCCTATAAAATGAATTGCGTAGAAAGAGGCTTAAACGGCCTCGTTGTCTGTTTCGCCGGTTCGGATACGGATAGTTTTTTCAACCGGCAAGACGAATATTTTCCCGTCACCGATCTTGCCGGTACGAACCGCGCCGATAATAGCTTCGATTATCGGCTCAACCCTTTCGGCTTCAACTATTATTTCCACCTTAACCTTGGGGATGAAGTCGACCATGTATTCGGCTCCGCGATAGATTTCGGTATGCCCTTTTTGTCGGCCAAACCCTTTCACTTCACAGACGGTCATGCCGGTCACGTTCAGATCCTGTAAAGCCTCCTTCAAGGCATCAAGCTTAAATGGCTTGATAATGGTTTCGATTTTTTTCATGCTGTTCTCCTGTGGTTATAAACAGATACTGTGTTAAGTGTTTTGCCAATAAGATTACAAATCTCGTGCCGGAGCTGATTTTTTCATTTTTTGTCTTCAGTATGTTGAATATATTGAATTTATTAAGGGTGAGCACGGTGAGGGTTACCACGCAGGAACATGACGTTTATGTATTTTTTTGAGTAAAAATATATCAAAAATGTAGCAAAAGAGGGAGGCTCCAGGGTTGGGTGGGTGTATTTTTCCCTATGGCGTGCAGGTTCTTGATGTTTCGCCCGCTTTCTTTCCCATTGACAGGGAAGGAGAAGGGTTGCTATTCTGCACCTAATATGGTGGAAAGTATCCGGTCCTTCGAGATCGGAATCAATGTAAATAATATCCTCTGGAAGGATGTGTTGAGGAGTGGGGTTAATAATTAAAAATGAGTATTCGCGAAGATGCACTGGCAGGTAAGGTAACCAAGTTGTTTACGGCTTGTGCTGAGAATGAAAATATTGATGTCAATACCCTCATTGCCGGTGTTGCCGAAGGGACCATTGCAATCCCTAAAAACAATCATCATGATTTCGAGAAAATCATGGCTATCGGCAAAGGGATGAAGACCAAGGTTAATGCAAATATCGGTTCCTCACAGGATATTGCCCATCTGGGCAGCGAGTTGGAGAAGCTTGAGGTTTCCGTCAAGGCCGGGACCGATACGGTGATGGACCTTTCGATGGGAGGTGATCTTGATGACGTTCGTCGAGGTATTTTAAAGAACTGTCCGGTGCCCCTGGGAACTGTACCTATATATCAGGCGGTGGCGGAAACCGTGGAACAGCAGCAGAAAGAAATTGTCGAAGTCACCGAAGATCATATATTTAAGACCATAGAGAAACAAGCCATGGACGGGGTGGATTTTATGACCATCCACTGTGGTATCACCCGTCACCTGCAGGAGCGCCTTTTACGGCAGAAACGAATAATGGGTGTTGTCAGTCGGGGTGGATCCTTTTTGCTTGAATGGATGAGCTACCACAAGAAAGAAAATCCGCTGTTTGAGCATTTTGATGACTTGCTTGCCATTCTCAAAGAACACGAGGTCACGCTTAGCCTCGGTGATGGTATTCGACCGGGTTGTCTGTCCGACGCCACGGACCGGAATCAGATCCAGGAGCTGATACCGCCGATCTGCGTCGTGGCAGTTGATGC
>CALZIH010000353.1:3144-4805 GCA_945787305.1 uncultured Desulfobulbaceae bacterium
GATAACCGCCAATGTGCTCTTGCAGAAGCAGATGTGCAAGGGGGCGCCGTTTTATGTTCTTGGTCCGCTGGTTACCGATATTGCACCAGGGTATGATCATATTACCGGCGCAATCGGTGGCGCGATTGCCGCCGCTGCCGGCGCTGATTATCTCTGCTATGTGACTCCGGCCGAACACCTGAAACTGCCGGCTATTGAAGACGTCCATGAGGGGGTTATAGCCTCAAAGATTGCAGCCCATGCCGCGGATTTGGTCAAGGGGGTCCCCGGGGCAAAAGAGCTTGATGACGAGATGGCCAAGCGGCGCAACAATTTGGATTGGAAAGGGCAGATCGAGATGTCCCTGGATCCCGAAAAAGCCGCACGTTTTCGTGCGGAGGGGTTAAGTGATAAGGGGCCGACCTGTTCAATGTGCGGTTCGTACTGCGCTATTCAGGTGTTTAACCGGTCAGAGCATAACCTGGAAAAGGAGCTGAAAAATGCCGGATGCGGGAGCAGTCGGAGGTAATATGTCCGAAAAAACAGGTTCGTTTTTTTCATCCATAGGTGAGTGGCTACAGTCAACGCATCTGCCCGAACAGATAAAAGACGTCGACTTCGCCGGACTTTTTACCAATCCCTGGTTTCTGGTGCCGTTTATTGCCTTTGTCGGCTATCAACTCTATAAGCAGGCCTTTCGTGACCTGATCATTATGGGCCTGCTTATGGCGGTTTGGTGGACCACCGGAACCGAGTATATGCAGACGCTGGTCGTTGGCGATGAACTGCAGGTCAATAAGGTGTTGCCCCTACTTTTTGGTGGGGCAGCGGTGCTGGGGATTATCATCTATCTCATTTTTGGACGTTCGGACTGAATCCTTCAGTGAGGTGCTCAGTTGTTTAAATCTGCTGCTTCCGGTACCCATGGAATTTAAAAACGCCATTTTTATAGTCACTGAAGAGCGGTCTTGCCCTATCTACAATGTAGGGGAGGAGTTTAAGGTTGAGGATATGGGTCTGACCGTACCCGAGGCCAAGCCTGCCTGTCTGAAAATGGTGCAGGTGGTCATCAAGGCCACCACCGAGCAGCATAGCTTTGAGCGTTTCACCCAGCACGGTATCCAGAAATCGAAATTTGATTGTGGCGGCTGTACTGGTCTTATCCGGTTTGAATTCAAAAAAGAAAAAGGTTTTGCCACCCTGCAGATGAAGCTTTTGGCCGTTGCCGAGCAGCGGGAAAAGATGAAGCACATGGATCGCTTTTTTGACCTGCTTCGTGTGCTTGATATTTTTGAACCACTGGAAGATGACTCCCTGCGCGATCTCTCAGCACTTCTACAGCTCAGGGGATATGGCGACAATAAGGTTGTCTTGAAAAAGGGTGATCCCGGAACCAGTCTCTATATTATCCTGGAGGGCAAGGTGGGGGTCATTGCCGATGACGGCCAGACCCTTTCGGAAATGGGCGTTGGGGAGATTTTTGGTGAAATGAGCCTGCTCTCTGGAGAGCCGGTCACCACCTCAATTCATACCAGGACAAAAACAAAACTTGCCACCTTGAGCAGTAAGGATTTTAAGCATGAGCTCAACAAGTTTCCTGTGCTGCAGGTATTCTTTTACAGGATGCTTGTGGATCGCGCTCAAGCCAATACCCTTCGCGCAGGAACCATCAGCTCCGGCAT
>CALZIH010000354.1 GCA_945787305.1 uncultured Desulfobulbaceae bacterium
AGAGACATCACAA
This sequence comes from uncultured Desulfobulbaceae bacterium, assembly GCA_945787305.1. Classification (GTDB taxonomy): domain Bacteria; phylum Desulfobacterota; class Desulfobulbia; order Desulfobulbales; family Desulfobulbaceae; genus DRLX01. The sequence goes on from CALZIH010000354.1 coordinate 14, forward strand.
AAGCTGACATCCCTGTTGTCAACCTTGACAACGGAACCGCCATCAAGGTTATCGCTGGTAACCTGGAAGGAGTAACCGGACCTGCCGACGACATTGTGATCGATCCGGAATATATGGATTGTACGGTACCGGCCCATACTGATTTTGTCCATCCAACCAAAAGAGGCTATACGGTCTTTATCTATGCTATAGATGGAGGGGGTACAGTCAAGGACACCCCGGTGAGTGACCGGACGCTTGTCCTCTTTGCAGACGGCGATGAAATCGTCGTGTCCACCGGCGAGAGTGCGTTGCGATTTCTTCTGTTTTCCGGTAGACCGCTTGGCGAGTCTATTGCCTGGCGAGGTCCCATTGTGATGAACACCAGGGAAGAATTGGACCTGGCCTTTCAGGAGTTACAGGAAGATACGTTTATTAAGCATGGTTGACCAACGCCTGAATTTTTAATGCAGGGTAGAAACATCAACCTGTTCTGTGACGGAACAACCTGCTGGCACGTGTTGTGGGCCCAGCCCGATCACTAAACCTTTTGCTAATACATAACAATGGCAACAGTACCCTTTCCTCTGGTCCGACCGCTGAAGATTTTGTTTCTTATCAGCCCGTATCAACAGTTCTTAAAAAAGATAGCCACCGGTGGTGTACTGCTCATGGGGTCCGCTCTGGTTGCCCTTATCTGGGCCAACCTTTCGCCAAGCAGTTATCATCATTTCTGGCATACCGACCTGACATTCTCCCTTGGTCCCTTGTCCATCAGTAAATCTGTGCAGCATTGGATTGACGAGGCACTGATGACCCTGTTTTTTTTCACCGTTGGCCTTGAGATAAAAAGGGAAATTCTTATCGGCGAACTGGCGCAATTGCGTCGAGCGATTCTTCCGGTTGCAGCGGCCGCAGGAGGGATGATTTTTCCTGCGCTCATCTATCTGTTTTTCAACAGTGGTTCTGAAGCGTCCACCGGATGGGGAATCCCCATGGCAACCGATATTGCTTTTGCCCTGGCCGTGCTCTCTTTTGTCGATAAGCGAATACCTTTTGGCATAAAAATATTTCTTTCCGCACTGGCGATTGTCGATGATCTTGGCGCTGTGCTGGTTATCGCCATTTTTTATACAAAAACAATATATTGGCAGTATCTGTTTGCATCGCTGGGATTTTTACTGGCACTGGGGATCATTAATTATTTAAAAATAAATAAAACCTTGCCCTATGCCTTACTGGGGGTCGGTATGTGGTTTGTCATTCTCGGCTCCGGAGTTCATGCCACTGTGGCCGGCGTTCTCGTTGCCTTTTTTATCCCCGCAAGGGGACGGTATAATACCGATAACTTTATTGAAAAGGTGCAAACTTATGTTGCGAAGATTGAATGTCCAGACGGGACCTGCGGTCATACCAGACTCGTTGATCAGACCCATTTGAACGCGGTCCAGGCCATTGAAGTGGCCTGTCACAACACAATGACCCCATTACAGAGGCTTGAACATTCCCTCAACAGCTGGGTTGCGCTTCTCATTCTTCCTCTTTTTGCCCTTGCCAATGCTGGTGTGGTACTTGGCGGGTTAGACGTGAAGGCTGCGTTCACCCACCCGGTTACCGTCGGTGTAGCTTTGGGGCTTTTAATCGGTAAACCGGTGGGTATTTTTGTGTTTACCTTCCTTACCTCGAAAATACTGCGCGCCCCGCTTTCAAAAGGTGTTACCTGGATTCACATCGGCGGCGCCAGTATTCTTGCCGGGATAGGTTTTACCATGTCAATATTTATCGGTGGCCTGTCTTTTACCAATCCAGAATATATTGAGTTGTCTAAATTCGGTATTATTTCGGGATCGCTGATTTCAGGGGGGCTGGGGCTGGCGGTTTTGTATTTCAGTGGCCAACCCAAAGTTGAATAAGGAGTGAGGAGGAGCAGGTTGGAGACAATCTGCTTGTGCATGCAAGCTATGGAGCGATTATTTTTCAGTTTAGGAGCGTTGTTGGCCGGGCTGGCTGTGGTGGCCGGGGCATACGGTGCCCATGGCGGAGAAACCGCCTTGGGCCAAGAACAGGCTCGTTGGATCGCCAAGGCCGCTCGTTACCAGATGTATCATGGCCTTGGTCTGCTGGCCCTTTCTTGGGCTTGTGTCCAGTGGCCGGAACAGTTCCGTTTCTTTTTGGTTTCCGGAATCCTGTTTTTACTCGGTACCGTTTGCTTTTCAGGCAGCCTCTACCTGATGGCTTTCACTGGTTTTAAACTCGGCTATGTTACACCAGTTGGCGGCATTGCCTTTTTGATCGGCTGGCTGGTTATGGGTTTTGCCGTCTGGCGTTGATGATAGGTTGGCGGTAGTTCTTCGGATCGGCAACCAGATACTGCAACGAAGTATCCGGATGAACATACGCCCTATTGAAGTGTATGGAACAGCAAGCGCTGTTTCGACCCATTTTGAATGAGAACGTTATGCATAACTTTTTTTGCAACACCCTGATTGGTGTCAAGACGATAATTTTCCTGCTCCTCGGGGTGCTGATTTTTTCGACTGGTTGCAGGAACGAACAACCGGCAATCAATGCGCACTCGAACGCAAAGCTGCACGAATTTGCAGACTTTCCATTCCGATTAGTCTGGTTGCAGGATCTCCTGGACAACAAAGACGTTTCAGCACAGGGCAATCATCTTGCCTTGATGGGCTATGACTCTGAAGATGGGTAGGGTGAACGGGTTATTTTGGCCGGACCGGAAAATTTTTATCGTCCCCGGTTTACATCCTCAGGCAGGCAGGTTGTATTCTCTGATTATCATCGGCGAAAGATTCAGGTTGTTGACTGGTCAGGAAATAAACGACGGGAATTGACCCATGGACTGGCGCTTGCTGTCCGCCGTGACCCTGCCGACGGTGTTGAGTGGGTGTATGTGGATCGGAAATCCGTTGCAGGTTCTCAAGATACTGATTCTCAACGCCTGTATCGTGTACAACTTGAAAATCCATCTATTGAAGAACTTGTATGGGATAAAACGCCCTTTGGCCCAGCAGTTCATGTTTCCGGCGACGGCAGATACGTTTCTGCGGAAATACCCCGGTCTGCCTGCGGATTGATTGATACGGAAGGCAACGAGGTCCGTCGCTATGGTA
>CALZIH010000355.1 GCA_945787305.1 uncultured Desulfobulbaceae bacterium
AATGGCTTCACCTTTGTCGGCAGCGGTGCGAACCCGGCTAAGGTTGTCCAGAATCCATTTGATTTTCGGACCCGAAAAATAGGTGGCAATCGGCAGTCCGGTTTTATCGCGAAAGCGATTTTGCCCCTGCTCCCGACCCAATTCTTTACATATTTTATCGGTGCGGGTGCATTGCCAGACAATGGCGTTTGTGAAAGGTTTACCGGTGTTTTTATCCCAGACCACGGTGGTTTCGCGTTGATTGGTGATACCGATGGCAGCCAGATCCGAGCCGGTAAGATTCGCCCTCGCAAGCGCTCCGCGGATAACTTCCTGGGTGTTTTGCCAAATTTCAAGGGCGTTATGCTCCACCCAGCCCGGCTTCGGAAAAATCTGCTCATGCTCTTTCTGGTCGACCGCAATAATTTGTCCGGCATGATCGAAAATGATAAAGCGATTGCTGGTCGTGCCCTGGTCCAGTGCGCCCACGTATTTGGCCATGGTTTGATCTCCTTAATAAACAGAGGGGCTAAAGCATCGGCTCTAACCCCTCGAGGTTTTAATACCTGTCGGTGTGCTCCGCGGGTGTTTCCGCATTCACGTATTATCTGTACGCTTTCTGAATCGAGCGCATTAAGGTATTAAATTAGTTCAGTATAAACTTTCACAGCGACGCGTTTATTTCACGCGCCCCTCGCGCCAGGCCTGAATGAGCTTGTCGTAGTTGACCGTTTCACCTTGCGGTTTTTCATTTACTTTCGCTTTAGGTGAGCCGGGCTTGTTCAACCATTCGGCATCATCCACCTTGGGGTTGAGCTTCGGTCCGCATTCAGCCTGCACATTGGCGCGCTCGATGCGCTCCATAACGCGGTCCATCTCCTTAGCGAGATTGTCCATGGCCGTACTTACGGTCACCTCACCGGATACCGCCTCGCCGATATTCTGCCACCACAGCTGGGCCAGCTTCGGATAATCGGGCACATTGACGCCGGTAGGTGTCCAGGCAACACGCGCCGGGCTGCGGTAAAATTCCACCAGTCCGCCGAGCTTGGGTGCGCGCTCGGTGAAAGACTCGTGTCTGATATCGCTGTCGCGGATAGGTGTCAGGCCCACATGAGCCTTTTTCAGCGAAGTGGTCTTGGCCACGCAGAACTGTGCGAAGAGCCAGGCAGCCTTGCGTCGCTCGAGCGGTGTGCTCTTCATAAAAGTCCAGGAACCGCAATCCTGGTAGCCCAGCTTCATGCCCTCTTCCCAGTAGGGGCCATGGGGCGAGGGGGCCATGCGCCATTTGGGAGTGCCGTCTTCGTTAACCGTCGGACCCGGAGCGACCATGCTGGGAACAAATGCCGTGTACCAGAAAATCTGCTGCGCCACACTGCCACCGGCCAGAAACGGCAGGTAGGTGTAGAAATCCATCCCCAGGGCACCCGGAGGCGCGTATTTCCTTAGCCAGTCCATGTATTTGCGCAGCGCGTACTTGGCTGCCGGGCCATTGGCGGCACCCCCGCGAGAAACGCTGGCACCGACCGGGCGGCAATCTTCCATGCGGATGCCCCACTCGTCTACAGGGATGCCGTTGGGAATACCCTTGTCACCGGCACCGGCCATGGACAACCATGCATCGGTGAAGCGCCAGCCCAGGTCCGGAGCCTTCTTACCATAGTCGTTATGACCGAAAATGGCTTTACCGTCGATTTCCTGGATATGCTCGCTGAAAAACTGGGCGATATCCTCGTAGGCCGACCAGTTGACCGGCACCCCCAGCTCATAGCCGTAAATCTCTTTAAATTTCTTTTTGAAGTCCTCGCGATTGAACCAGTCATAGCGGAACCAATAAAGATTAGCGAACTGTTGGTCCGGGAGCTGATACAGTTTGCCGTCCGGGCCGGTGGTGAAGGACTTGCCCATGAAATCGTCGACATCGAGCGTGGGCAGGGTCACGTCCTTGCCCTCACCTGTCATAAAGTCGGACAGGGGAACTACATACCCGTATCGGGCGTGGGTTCCGATGAGGTCTGAATCGTTAATCCAGGCATCATAGAGGTTCTTGCCGGAGGCCCATTGTGATTGAAGCTTTTCAATGACATCCCCTTCCTGGATCAGGTCAAAAGAGACCTTGATGCCGGTGATCTCTTCAAACGCCTTGCCCAGCACCTTGGCTTCATACTCGTGAGTCGAGATGGTCTCGGACACGACCTTGATATTCATGCCTTGAAAAGGCTTGGCCGCATTGATGAACCACTCCATCTCCTTCATTTGTTCGTCTTTTGTCAACGTCGACGGTTGAAATTCCTCGTCGACCCACTTTTTGGCGGCTGCCATGTCCGCACTCGCAGTACTAGCAAAGAACGCAAACAATGCAGCCACAACACCGACCAGGAACATCATTCTGGTCCTCTTCTTTAACATCATCCTAAGCATATGCTCACCTCCTGTAGGCCTTCATCATTCGTTTTTTTGTGTCTTGCGGTCAACATCGCCGGCGCGAAGGCCATTAACGCCCAACGACATTAGGACCTGTCTTACCTCCTGCTGAATAAAATCTCCCCAAAGCCTCGGGTAAGAATTCGGATACGTTTCACTCCTCCAGGGTGAACAATATCCAATGGTTAGTTGAATGATTGAATAAGTTTAAAGGATTCAAACCATTTTTCTCAGGTAAATCAATCAGCGAATAAATCCACTCAAGGTCTAATCAACCCCAACGCATTACCACAATCACCCAGACCAAGGATATGATCGTTGCATACCATAGCGCCAAATCGGTGAATCCAAGCCATGCGAGATGGATATAGGCGCTACCTAGCAGCCCTAAAAAGAACCTAGTCCCCCGAGTAGTCGGGATCCATAAAAAACCTCGACGCTCGATTGTCGGCGACACCAATTCCCAGATAAGCATACCGCCGATCATTAGGAAAATGCTGATAAAGAAAATGGCCGTCGGAACGGTCCAATACATCCATTCGAGACCCATGATTGACCCTTTAAATTGAAGATTGAAGATTGAAGATTGAAGATCTAATGAATTCTGTCATTTTAGTTCTTTCTGTTAATTCTTCTCTGTTCATATCCGCGGCCGATAAATTGGATCCCCGGATGGATAAACCG
>CALZIH010000356.1 GCA_945787305.1 uncultured Desulfobulbaceae bacterium
CCGGTCCCGACCTGGAGAAGGTACTGGATGTCGCGCTGCAGGCGACGGCAACCATCAACCGGCTGCTGCCCGGGGAACAGGGTAATCAATTCCGCCCCAAACCCGGCCTTGAACTGGGAGCGCCTGAAATCCGGATTATTCCGGATCCCCTGCTTCTGGCCGATAATGGCATCACTGCCAGCGAATTCAGTCAGACCGTCGATGCCTTCAATGATGGCCTCCGGGTCGCTGAAATCACCGTCGACGGCGATCGGATCGACCTGACCCTGAAAGGCCCGCAAAGCGAGATCACGGAAACCCAGGGAATCGAAAATCTTCCAGTGGTCACCCGGGATGGCAAGATTCTCTCGGTCCGATCCCTGGCCAGAGTGGAGGTCACCTCCGGGCCTACGGAAATCCGGCATATCGAACGAGAACGGACGGTAACGCTGGAAGTTCGTCCAGCGCCGGACCTTCCTCTGGAAGCGGCCATGGACATTCTACAGGCAGAAGTCATCGACAAACTGCGCGGGGCCGGATTGCCCCCCGGAATCAAGTTAGCCCTGGCGGGAACAGCCGACAAATTGACGGAAGCTTGGGATCACATGCTTTTTGATCTATTGATCGCCATCGCTATTGTTTATCTGGTTATGGCGGTGTTGTTCGAAAGTTTTATTTACCCGCTGATTATTCTTCTTTCGGTTCCATTGGCCGCGGCCGGTGGCATCGGCGGCTTGGGGGTTCTGAATATCTTCGTTCAGCAGAAACTGGATATGCTGACACTTCTCGGTTGCGTCATTTTGGTCGGCATCGTGGTCAACAATGCCATACTTCTGGTGCACCAGACTCTTTATCTCCTGCGGCGGGAAAACATGTCCGTCGAGGAGGCCATTGTTACGGCGACCCGGAACCGCATCCGTCCGATCTTCATGTCGACGTTGACCAGTATCTTCGGCATGCTGCCCTTGGTGGTTTTTCCAGGCGCGGGATCGGAATTGTATCGCGGTTTAGGATCTGTGGTAGTCGGCGGGTTGACCTTATCGGCGGTTTTGACCCTGGCAATTATCCCGCCCCTTCTCACCCTGGTTGCGGGAACTCTGGAGAAATCCTCCTCCGGGGTGGGCATAAACCTGGCGGAGGATGCCGCCAAATAAGCGAAGGTCCTATCCAGGGGAAGGATGGGAAATATTCGATTTTTTGTGCGACGCAGTATATTTTTTCCTGTACTGACCCAGATCTGAAGGATTTTTTACCGAAAATTCTGCGATGCAGCACTTAAAACCTATATATAATAATAGATTAAGACACTCGAACTTCTACAGATGCATGTTGCAGCGCATCATTCTTATCTCAAAATCATCTGGCCCCGACAAGCAGGTTTCTGTACATCGTAAAAGAAAAGATCGTGAGCTTCAATATATCGAGGATTTGCCTGCGGATATTCTTTTTTTATCTGCCCAATCAAAAGATCTTCAAAGGACTCGTCTGTATCGGTTAACTGGAGTAGCGGGACAAGATCAGTCTGTTTGTTGATTGATTTGTTCTTGTTGGCTTCACGGTCTAAATGAATAGCCAAGCTCGGGATAACAGCCAAAGGAGATTGAAAGTTAATCAACTCGGTGTGCAGAAGACCGTTCTCATCAGACCAGCTGACACGTCCGGCAAGGGAGAGGTCACGATCAAACCATGGGCTCAGGAGCGCCCCGCCGTATACTTCAATGCCGAGCTGGAGAACGTTGTTTTTTTTCCTTGCCGGCTGAGGTTTTACCTTCAGGCAGGGACTATCGGTATGTGCACCGGCAAGGCGAACACCGGTATGTTCAAGCGGTGAATCGCTCAGGGTAAACGCGGCAAGGCTGGCATCCTGCCGAATGACGAAATATTTCCCGGCAGTAAGCTTGTTCCAGGGTGCTGATTCCTGGAGCTGTTGAAAATTATGTTTTCGAAGCTGAACAGCCATGTCGGCTACGGCATGATAGGGGGTTGGGCACCGGCCGATAAAATCCAGCAATCCCTTTGCAGTTGGAGTGTTTTTCATCATATTTCCGGTGGTAGGCATTAGGCGTAAATCGCTTGAAAATCCTGCCTACGGACGGGGTGTTCCGGTTTGTTTTCAGGAGAAAGCTCTACCGGGCTGTTGTCCGTACTGCGTTGACCCGGCTCATTACTTTCAGGAGGGGCCTGTGTACTGTTCATCTCCCGTATGGCCTCGGCCTCTTTCATTCCGGCAGCAGCAGCAATATTACGATCAGCGGACGATGGATTGGCCGGTGCAAGAGCTGCCCGTTGCACGACCCGCATTTTCTGAATGGTCTGTTCAGGAGTTCTTTCCTTACTTATATCAATGGGAACCTCACCGCCAACGGCATATCTCCTGCCATCGGGGCCGGTTTGATAGGAGTAGGACGGTCCCCCGGCTGCATACTGACCTGCGTTGGCAAGGTGAGCCTGTTCATGGGTTCTTACTTCACGATCCCGTTGTTTCAGCTTTTGCACACTCTGTTGTTCTTCGGCAGAAAGCTGTTCCGAGCTCGCTTGGCTCTTTGCACCATTCTTCTGTGCAGATTGCTGCTGTGCCGCTTCACCTTGTACTTCATCCTTGCCTCGCTTGGATTGGCGACGACCGATTTCAGAGAGGGTGACTTTATCTTCTACGCCACCGTCTATTGATTTGAACGGATTGCTTACGACAGGTATTTGTTGAGCAGGTTCGGAGCGCAGTGCCGCACCCGCATCACTCTCCGCCTGTGCGACATATGCATTTCCGATTGTTATGGCCGTAAGACTCATGCAACGCTCTACCTTAAGAAAAAAGTGTATATAGTACTACTAATATATAGCATAAGACGCAGAAATGCAAAAACAGTAAGCGGTGAATACCCTTGCAGGAGAGGCGGGGATTGCGTTCAATGCCGAAAGGTTCTTAGAAATGCTGGTTAATGAGGATGTGGGGCGTTTGCCGGTACATGAAGGATGCTGATTATCCACAAAGCTCAGCTTGAGGCTGGATGCCTTTGCACAACATGAGAAACAGGGGACTGAATCATTTTCATCCGGGAGACAGATTAAATTTTTCTATTCATAGCAGTAAGTAAGCAATACGTTC
>CALZIH010000357.1 GCA_945787305.1 uncultured Desulfobulbaceae bacterium
AAATTAAAAAATTTATGCGGACAACGGAGCTATGAACCGAAAACCACACTCGATGCACCACAATACACGCATGAAATTGATGACATCATCACCACGAATCACAATCGGTTAACATGAATCACTATTTTGTCACCAAAGGAGATGAATACGTCTATGAAGAGGATCTTCCTGCAAAAGAAAAAATTGAAAACCGGCTGAAAGACTTTGTTAAACTGGGTATACGACTTGAACAATGCGGCCTGAGCGCCGAATTATTCGAAATAGACACAAAAAAATTCCTTCCGGAACTCACCGTAGTAAAAAATGGTTACATCTCAATGATAGGCTACCAGAACAAAGGCTTTGCCTATGTTCCCATGTGAGGGATCGGCTTGATGAAGGACCATCATTTTGCCCGCAGATTCGTCTCATATTCACATGGACAAGAAAAGGTAGTTAAAGGTCACACCTAAAAACAACGGCTAGATGCATATGCATCATATGCATCAATTAAAAGATGAAAATTCTACTACTCAGTGATATTCATGCAAACTTTCCTGCTCTTGAGGCGATAGCCAGGAATGTTTCTGCAATAGACTTCGACCTGATCTGCAACTGTGGAGATACGACCGTTTATGCGCCTTTTCCCAATGAAACCATTAAGTGGCTACGCAACCATAAGGTAATTTCTATTCTTGGCAATACCGATCGTAAAGTCCTCCGGCTCTCCAAGGGCAAAAAGTTAAAAAAGCCAAACAAACCCGAGAAGCGGATCATGTATACCTGGACCATGGATGCCATTAAAAAATCCAATCTCCGCTATTTAAAAAACTGTAAAAAACAAAAAATAATCCGGGCGGGAGGAATAGATATCGGTCTCTACCATGGCAGCCCGGAAGATCCCGATGAGTTTCTTTTTCACACAACCGCTGAAGACAGATTCCGGGCTCTTGCTAAAAAAACGGAGCAGAAAGTCATCTGCGTCGGCCATTCTCATACGCCCTTTTATAAGGAAGTTGAAGACACCGTCTTTATCAATCCCGGATCAGTCGGTCGCATGTTTGACGGAAACCCTGCGGCCTCCTTTGCTGTCCTTGAAATACGCAAGAAGAAAATCACTGTCGCCCACCATCGTGTCCCCTGGAAAATCAGTAAGATGAAAAAGGCATTGCACCAGCACAATCTACCGAGCATTTACGCAACAATGTATGAACAAGGGCGTAAGCTAAATTAAGATGGAATCACAAAACGTTCAAAACGCCCTTTGCTCAGCAGGGAAATACAAAGAGTTATAACCTTGCCGCCGTCGGTGACGAGGCTTTTTGCGACACCGACAATTAGCAGTTCTTTCGTTAGCATACCGCGCAACAATGCTGCACCTGTCAGACACCAAGGCTGACCCCCACTCTGATTGCACTTTCAATCCATGGATGGTCGGATGGAACAATTTTTCGTTGGCCAACGATGTCTTCCAGCGGGACAAGTTCCGTCAGGCCATCGCGGAGAGCAATCATAACCCCGAAATGCCCCTGCCGAATGGCGCAGGTACAGGCCGAGCCAAGCTGGGTGGCCAATATTCGATCATAGGCTGAAGGTGTCCCACCCCGCTGCAGGTGCCCAAGAATAGTCAGCCGCGATTCCAGACCGGTTAACTTTTCAAGCTGAGCCGTGAGTCTCAGGGTGTTTTGTTTGCGATACCCTGAAAACTGAGCAAGTTCATTTCTCGCTTTCTGTATTTTTTTGGTATCGTTTTTCTTTTTTGCCTTGCTCTTCTTTATTTTCAATTGCTCGTATTTTTCCAAATCTTCAACAGAAAGTGCCCCTTCTGCCACAGCAACTATGGAAAACTTTTTGCCTCGATGCAGCCGCCTGCGAATGGCTTCGGCTACCTGGTTGACATCATAGGGCAGTTCAGGGAGAAGAATGACATCAGCTCCACTGGCAAGACCTGCACCAAGCGCAAGCCAACCGGTATTGTGTCCCATGACTTCGACAACAATAATTCGATGGTGACTATGGGCCGTTGAATGCAACCGGTCAATAGCAGCGGTCGCGATTTCCATTGCGGTGTTAAAACCAAAAGTTACATCGGTACCGGCAACATCATTATCAATTGTTTTAGGCAGGGTGATAACATTCATCCCCTTTTCGACCAACCTGAACGCATTTTTCTGAGTGCCGCCACCACCGATACAAATGAGGGCATCAAGATGATGACGATGGTAATTATCCAGCATGACCTCGGTCATATCCATGAGCTTGCCGCCAATGGGCATCCGATGCGGCTTATCACGACTCGTCCCCAGAATTGTGCCACCAAGTGTCAAGAGGTTGGAAAGGACTTCGCCTTCAAGACGAATACTCCTGTTTTCCATGAGACCGCGAAAACCATCCCGAAACCCGATGACTCTGATGTTCTGCTGATCACCTTCACCGGTCACCGCACTCTTGCCGATACCACGGATAGCTGCATTGAGGCCCGGGCTATCTCCACCGGCCGTTAATACGCCTATATGTTTAGTCATTTAAGTGTCCTGCATCGAATTGTGATGGACTCGTAAAAAGCCCGATACGCCTTTTATATTAGATGGAAATACAACGAGTTATAACCTTATCGCATCGGTGGCGTGACATTTTACGCCCCCGACATTCATCTGATTTCCACAACCTGTGAAACCGCATCAACTTTCACTGGCAAAGTATTCTTTTTAGGTCTTTTTTCTCAAACCGAGCTCTTTCAGCAGCGATTTAAAATCTACTCCCTGTTCATGCAACACTGCAAAGCAGGTAACAACAACGGCTATGGTATTGGGAACGTGACCTTTTTGTTATACGAATGAATGTTTTTACCACTCACCTTGATGAGATCACAAAACTTTGGCAAGTTCATTTCGATATCAAGAAGACGATTTTTAAAATTCTATAAAAGTCATTTCATCCTCTTTTATCCGTACCGTTAGGCTGCAACGTTGTCATTGTTAACTTTAAACGATATCTTGTGCACAGACCTCTCGGAGAATGGCTTTTTCCTCTTCTCTAAGAGGCACAACAAGTGTTTTCCACCTATTGAGCGAATAATTTTACCACAGGCATATGGCTGATATTCCGAGGATAAAATTTTGAGCATAACGAGGTAAGCGAACATGTGAGACTCCGGGAGGTCGGGCGAAAATACAATTTTTCAAGGTAGCCTCTAAACGATTTCTTGTGCACAGACCTCTCGGAGAATGGCTTTTTCCTCTTCTCTAAGAGGCACAACAAGTGCTTTCCATCTATTGAGAAAAAGAATCAAACTCTATTATGTCTGTGAACTATTCCATAGTATATTACAAAACACCATATTTTTCCTTGACCTCATGCCAGATTACGCATACAAATTTGATATGACATTGCTTTTGGTAAGCAAATTACCTTGGCATTGTATGGGTATCACAAACAATTTGTTACAGGAGGACAGTATGGGAAACAAAAAGGACAAAAAGAAAGACAAGAAAAAAGACGACAAGAAAAAGTCGTGCAAGAAGAAGAGTGCATGCAAATGTAAAAGCAAAGATGTGAAAAAAAAGAAAGACAAGAAAAAAAAGAAGTAGCAACAAGGTATGCCCACCGTACCGTGCGGGTGCAATGCCCTGCACGGTGCGTGTTGTTTTCTACCCTCTGCCAGCCAGATCTTCTAATTTACCCGCTTCACTCCTCTCCCCATGATACCCTTAAACGCACCGTAGGAGCCGTTCGTTCGAACCCGATGAAAACAGCAACTGAAGAAATAAGGATCAACAAAGAGGTTTACCAAACTGCTTGATCTGTCTCTTCATTCGTTTCAGCTCGACATCACCCGGTACCACGACTTCCGAATCCGGAGCAAAATCAAGGCTTCGTTTACGACCAAGATACTTGACCGAACGTAAAATGAGTTTCATTGTTTCTCGACGGGCCAGATGTTTATCGTCGGACTTGATGATCCACCAGGGACAATCCTTAGTATGTGTCTTTTTCAGCATTATCATCTTTTTCTTGCAAAACTCATCCCATAGATCCTGGGCCTGCAAGTCTACTTCCGAGAGTTTCCATTTCCGCAGTGGGTCGTTGCGCCTGCGCTCAAAACGGCTGGCCTGTTCTTCTTTGGATACGGAAAAGTAGAGTTTCAGGAGCACGGTTTTGCCGGCATCAAAAATAAAATTATTTTCGTACAAGGTTACTTTTTTCAAAAATCGTCTGTACTGCTCATTGGAGCAAAATTCCATTACCGGCTCAACCATTGCCCTCTTGTACCATGACCTGTCGAAGAGGACGATTTCTCCGGCCCGCGGAAACTGTTCGATATATCGCTTCATATGCAGCTCTGTCTGCTGCACAGAATTTGGCTTGCCAAGGGCAACCACCCGGTAGTGCTTTTCATTCATGTACCGGGTTACTCGACGAATGGTCCCACCCTTGCCCGATGCATCACGACCATCAAAGAGGATAATCATCTTTTTTCCCGTACGTTCGAGATGCGCCTGCAGCTTGATCAACTCCACCTGGTACGGTTTCAAATCTTCGGCCTTGTAATATTTTATCAACGAAGCCTTAACGATCTCCTCTTTATGCCGTTCGTTGAGAATGTTATAGATCGTATCATGATAATAACTATCTACTTCCGGTAGGCTAGGTACGGCATCAAGGCCTCTCAATACTTCTTCTATGATTTTACTGCGTTTCTCAATTTTTTTAGCCATAACGTAACGTCTATTCCTTATTCTTTTCCTGACGAATAACGCCGGATCACATGAAAAAAAGCTCCATCTTTTATCTTAGATAAGATTTATGAGGATTTCATTAGGATTCTGTAAAAAGTTAAATATTCGCACAAAAGGGGCGGAATATAAGCAGGCAGGCTGGCAACTATGAGGTCAAGAGGGAGAGCCAGGTGGCCAAAAATAGGGTAAGGGCAATAAAACCGTTCATGGAAAAAAAGGACAACTGAATTCGGGAAAGATCTTTAGGGTTCACGACAAGGTGCTGGTAAAACAATGCGCCAGCGGTCAGGACAAGCCCACCGTAATAGAACACATTGAGTTCGCTCTGATAACCGGTCAAGGTAAAGAAGAAAAAGGCCAGGACATGAAAAAAGACCGCCAGTTGAAAGGCACGTTTACGACCAAGGGTAGCGGGCATGGAGTAGAGACCGGCCTTGCGGTCAAATTCGGCGTCAAGACAGGCGTAAATACAGTCAAATCCCGCAACCCAGAATAGGACGCCAAGCGACAGGACCCAAGGGTAACCGCTCAGGGTTGCGGCCACCGCAACCCAACCGCCAAGAGGCGAAAAAGCCAACGCCACACCAAGGACCACATGGCATAGCCAGGTGAAACGTTTGGTCAACGAATAGATAAGGGTCAGGCCAAGACCAACAGGAGCAATGGCCAGAGCCATGGGATTGAGCATGAAGCAGGCAAAGAAAAACAAGGCGCCGCTCAACAGGACCATGGCCCAGGATTCGGCGAGGCTGACCTCACCTGCAGGGAGAGCTCTTTTTGCAGTCCGCGGGTTGGCGGCATCAAAACGTCGATCAACAATACGGTTAAATCCCATGGCGCAGGTTCGGGCACCGACCATGGCCAGGACAACATAGAAAAAGACCCGCAGGGAGGGCACTCCGCTCCCGGCTAAAAAAGCGCCGATCAGAGCAAAGGGCATCGCAAACACGGTGTGTTTGAACTTGATCATTTCAAGCAGTGTCTGTATCTTCTTCCACATTTCCTGTATCCAAAATTCGAGTTACAACGCTAGCTGTTCAACCTGTGAAAACGAGTTCCTCTATATCGGCTGCACGCTTATTCCATCCTGAATCTGTGAGCGTTCGGCAGTGGTTCAGATGCGCGAAAGAAACCACACGATTATCCTGTAGTGATATCGTATAGTTGATGACAAAGCAGATGAGCCGCTGCCGATCGCCCTGTAGGGCGAATAGGTGAAATTATAAATTACTCACAATCCGTAATTTATTTCATAAATTCTAAAGATAAAAGAAAAACCAA
>CALZIH010000358.1 GCA_945787305.1 uncultured Desulfobulbaceae bacterium
ATTTTCAGTTCATTACTCATGCCCCTTCTCCCTGGTCAACAAGTGCTGCCTCGACCTGTGCACTTAACTGCTCATAGGTGAAGCCGGCAACGGTAATGCCCCGTTTCGGGCAGGTTCCCTGACAGATACCGCAGCCTTTGCACAGTGCCTTATTGAGCACTGCCAGCGTATGTGCATTGCCTTTCTTGTCGGTTTCCTCCACCAAGCTCAATGCACTGTAGGGACAGACATCGATACACAGGCCACAGCCGTCGCAATGTTCAGCAATCACATCGGCCTTGACAGCGTCGAGGCTGATCTCCTGTCTGGACAGCAGCGTGGCAGCACGTGATGCAGCTCCCAGCGCCTGGGCAATGGACTCCTCTATGGGTTTAGGGGCGTGAGCCATTCCGGCTACGAACATCCCTTCGGTGGCACAGTCAAGAGGCCGCAACTTAGCATGGGCCTCCTGGAAAAATCCGTCTGCATCCAGGGGAATTTTAAACAACTGAGAAAGCTGGCCGCCATCAGGATTGGGCAAAATAGCCGAGGCCAGGATCACCATATCGGCACGGATAGAAAAGGGCCGGTGCAGTACATGATCCCATACTTCCACCTGTAATCCATCTTTATCACGGTCCACCTTCGGCTTTCCATGCAACTCATAGTTAATAAACACCACCCCCAGCTCGCGCGCCTGTTTATACAACCGCTCCCGCTGGCCATAGGTGCGCATTTCCCGGTAGAGAATATAGACTTGCCGTGAGGGATCTTCAGTCTTGAGTTTTATACTGCTCTGCACCGAATGGGTACAGCAGACCTTTGAACAGTAGGGGCGATTTGAATCTCTGGATCCGACACACTGGATAAACACAAACGTCTGCGCCTTACTGACCTGCACTCCGTTGTGAATATGCAATTTGTCAAACTCAACGGATGCCAGGACACCCGGAAACACTCCATAGCCATACTCATCGGGAAGAAGCCGTTTACCTCCCACCGCCACGATGCCGGCACCATGTTTAATACTCTTTTTTCGGCCTTTGTCGGTTTTTACGACCGTAGTAAAATTTCCAACATAGCCGGAAAGGGAAAGAACCGTTGTCTTCCTGTGCAGGGTGATGTTGTTGTGCTCGTTGATTCGTTGTTCCAACTTTGCAAGAAAGGGTGGTACATGTTCACCTGTCCAGGTACGGTACAGGTGTATCGCATTACCGCCCAGGTGGCCTGTTTTTTCCACCAGATCCACCTTGAATCCTTGTTCGGCAAGGCTTATCGCCGAAGCCATACCTGTCAAACCTCCACCCATTACCAGGGCAGAAGGAGTAATGGGAACTGTCAGCTTGCGAAGCGGGACCTGTGATGTCACCTTGGCCACAGCCATGCGAATCAGGTCTTTGGCTTTTTGCGTTGCCTGCTCGGGTTCACCGGTATGAACCCAGGCGTTTTGATTACGAATGTTCGCCATCTCAAACAGGTACTCGTTGATACCTGCCGCCTTTAAGGTTTCCCTGAAAAGCTGTTCGTGGGTGCGAGGTGTACAGGAGGCAACGACAATGCGGTTCAAGCCATTGTTTCTGATGCTCTCTATCATCAATTCCTGAGTATCTTGGGAGCAGGAAAACAGGTTACGCTCTACATGGGTAACACTGGGGAGCGTTGCGGCATAATCCGCTACTGCCGCCACATCGACAACTCCCGCAATATTACTGCCGCAGTGACAGACAAAAACCCCCACCCTGGGAACCTGACCACAGACATCCTGTTCCGGTGGATAATTAATTTTCCTGGTCAGGGAGTGACGGGATGCGGCAAGGCTCTGCGCAGCACCCGCAGCCGCAGCAGAACCGCCGACAACCGACCGGGAGACGTCTCTGGGACCGGCAAATGCACCACAGGAATAGATCCCCTTCTGTGAGGTCAACACCGGCATGAAAGAGGAGGTGGAGGCAAAGCGTTCCGGTGTCAGGTGAATACCAACTGTATCGGCAAGTCGAATCACCGGTTCCGGTGTTTCAAGGCCGACAGAGAGAATCACCAGATCATACTCATCTTCAACCTGATGTCCTTGATCGTTGATATAATGAAGACGAATATTCTCGTTTGCCCCTGCCCGTTCAACACCATGAATCCGCGAACGGATGAACTTGATTCCCTTGGTTTTGCGGGCACCTTCATAATAACGATCAAAATCCTTGCCATGCGCACGCATATCCATGAAATATATGGAGGCTTCAAGCTCAGGAACATGTTCCTTGGCAATCATTGCCTCTTTAATGGCGTACATACAACAGACAGATGAACAATACCCGTTACCGCAATTGTTATCGCGACTGCCAATGCACTGGAGAAAGGCAATTTTCAGGGCAGTTCTACCGTCTGAAGGACGAACCAGCTTTCCCTGCGTGGGTCCGGAGGCTGAAAGATACCGTTCCAGCTCCATAGAAGTTATGACATTGGGGAATTTACCGTAACCCCAGATTTCACTCTTCTTCGGATCAAAGAGCTGAAAACCGGGAGCCATGATAATTGAACCCACCTCTATTTCGTGAAGCGTTTCCGCGTCGTTAAAATTGATTGCATCGGCAGGGCACGCGTTGGCACATGCTCCGCATTGACCGGGATTTTTCAACCAGAGGCAAGAGCCCGGATCTATCTGATACTTATTGGGGACGGCCTGGGCATATTGAATAGAGACAGCTTTTCGTTTTGTGGTACCGCTGTTATGCTCATCATCCACGGCCTGTGGACAAGCGGCTGAACATTGGCCGCAGGCGATACATTTCTCCATATCCACATAACGTGGATGTTGTTTCACTGTGACGGTAAAATCTCCCTCACTGCCTGCAACATCCAACACCTCGGAAAGTGTCATCAACTCGATGTTAAGATGTCGACCACATTCAACCAGCTTCGGTGCGAGTATGCACATCGAGCAATCATTGGTGGGAAAGGTCTTGTCCAGCTGCGCCATTGCCCCGCCGATGGCGCCGCGCTTTTCCAGCAAATAGACAAAATACCCGGAATCTGCAAGATCCAGAGCCGCCTGCATGCCGGCAACACCACCGCCGACGACCATGACGGCACCTCTGGAT